>CALCRD010000535.1 GCA_937894355.1 uncultured Bacillus sp. | reverse complement strand
CATAAAATAAGAAGGCTGCCGGCTTTCTTGGCAGCTCATCAATTTTTTCCTTAATAATATGGATATTGGTATGGATATGGATAATATGGCGGTGGATAGTATGGTTGGTAGAACGGTCTTCCGTAGGGACGTGGATAAAACAGCGCTGAACCCACTAATCCTCCTAATAAACCACCAATGAATGGCCCACCAAAGAATCGTCTACCTCCAAATCCATGACCCCCATAACCTCCATAAAATGGTCTAGGTCTTCTAAGATCCATCGTATCGGTTACCTCCTTTTCTCTTTTTCGCATTTAAAAACCTCTTCACTATTTCATATGCAAAATAAGACAAAAGGAATGGGCCAAATCCCTGTATAATCCGCTATTTCATTAGGTAAATTTGCTGACTTACTTCAAAAGGCAAGTCCCGGCTGCTTGCTGGATTTTTATTAAGAAAAGCGGAAGCGGCTCGCTAGTAAAATCGGCCTTTGGATTTTACCCCAGCCCCGACAAGCATAAGGCGAGCCGACTGGAAGGTTGTTCTTTAACCTTCTAGGCGGATTGACTTATGACCTCGAGGGGCTAGCCGCTGTAGCTAGACACAATCTAAATTCAAAAAAGTTATTGCAATGGCTCGAAGCGTTCTACTAGTAACGCAAGGGTGCGGGTCATGGCGCCGGTTGCTCCAGCAGGGCCTAGTTCATGGTCATTATTGGTTGTGGCTGTGCCGGCGATGTCTAAGTGGACCCATGGGGTTCCTTCGGCAAATTCTCCAACGAATGCCCCGCCCATGATGGCATGGCCTTCTCGTCCTGGCGAGTTATTCAGGTCGGCGATTTTGCTGTTTCTGATTCTTTCGAGGTCTTTAGGGAAAATTGGTAAGCGCCAGATTGGTTCGCCTGCTTCAGCTGATGCTTCCAATACTTGTTCAAACAGGGTTTCGTTGTTTGTTAATGCCCCGGTTGTGTTTGTTCCAAGGGCGACAATTACACCGCCAGTTAAGGTGGCAATATCGACAAGGTAGTTTGCTCCATGATGTTTGGCGTAGGTCATGGCGTCGGCTAAGACGAGTCTACCTTCAGCGTCGGTATTTAGTACTTCAATTGTTTTTCCGCTCATTGAGGTGATTACATCATCTGGCTTGAGAGCTGCTCCACTGATCATGTTATCGGTTGAGGGAATGACTGCCACCACATTTTGTTCGGGTTTTAATTCCCCGATGATTTCCATTGCGCCGAGGACAGCTGCTGCTCCACCCATATCGGTTTTCATTCCGACGATGCCGTCCTTCGGTTTAATCGAATAACCGCCAGTATCAAAGGTGATGCCTTTTCCGACAAGGCCAATTACGTCTTCCCAATCTTCTTTTCCTTGATATTTCAGAACGATCATTTTCGGTGGCTCGGTTGATCCTTGATTTACGGCAAGTAATGCTCCCATACCAAGTTTATTCATTTGTTCCTTGTCGAGTATTTCCACGTCTAGATTATATTTGCGAGCTAGCTCTGTGGCGTAATTTGCCATGTCTGTCGCTGTTAGCATATTCCCTGGGATATTGACTAGGGTACGGGCAGAATTGGTTCCTGTTCCATAGACGTAGCCAACTGTTAGGGCGGCTTTGATTTCTTCTAAATCTTGACCTTCGGAATACACAGACAGCCATTCTATTTTCTTTTCGGGCTCATTTGATTTTTGCTTATAGCCTTCAAATTTGTAGGTTGCCAGGACGCAAGCTTCACTAACAGCATGAGCAATGTCTAGAATATCAACCTGAGGGCTAACAAACGAATTAAGGGAAATTGCCAGTTCGGTTAGTTTTAATTTTTGAATTTCTTTAAAGGCGTTTCCTAGTAGTTCATGAGTCTCCTCATATGTGGCTTGCTTTTCTTTTCCTAATCCGATAAAAATTAACTTTTTCGGGCCAATTTTGCCCAAGGTATGTATAATGTTAACCGACTTCTTTTTCCCGGAGATTTCATTGCTTTTAAATAATTCTAGTAGTTGACCAGAAAAGGCTTTGTCGATTTCTCCAAGAATTCCTTCTAATTTTGCAGGACGATCGAATACTCCAATCAGCAACGCTTCATGTGTAGCAGTAAGATTCAATTCAGATTTTACTTGAAACATATTCATCCACCTCCAAATAGTTATAAGAACTATTATATCGGAAAATTGCTGTGTTTTGATTTTTTAATACTTGGGTCCTAGAGCTGTGAAAGGGATTATGTTGATTTTGTGAAATCCAATTTATTGTCCAGCGGTAAAACTTAAAAGGCGGATACAATGTAGTTTGATTGTACCCGCCTTTGATTATTATTGCTTTTTTCTAATATATTGTTGCCGGAAAACCTGCATCGACTCTGTCTCATTTAATTGTGTCAGCTTGGCCTCTGTTAATATTCCTTGACCAACCTCTACCACGTATACCTCAAGTGTTCGCTTACCCCAATGATTATATACTTCATCAACGGTCTCATAGAATAAATCTACTTTATTACCTGTTATCGCACTACCTTTATCCGCCACTACGCCATAGCCATAGTTGGGGATAAACAGAATCGTTCCAATCGGGAACACATTTAAATCAGCAGCTATTGTCGAAAATAAATCTCGCTTAACCTTTACACCTGAATAGGTAACTCCATACTGAGGATTATTTGGACTTTTGCGAGTAGATTCATATCCTGCCGTATAACCAGTTGCTACTACTACCTTTTTAGGATACTTAGACAAATCTAATGAATCTTCAAGTTTGGGTTGGTTGGCCGAGACTACTTTTACACCTGAAATGGTTTGAAAGGTCGTTATTAATGCTCCGATAAATAAGCATGTCATAATCAATCGTCTTAGCCATTTTTTTAAATGTATCATCATTTTCAAATTTTCACTCCTCCAGAAATATTCATTTCCCAACAATTACTTAAATATTCATGAATGGGGATTTTTCGAAATTTGGTTCTGTTAAATTAGTCTGTTGATTTCCGCTCCAGGCACTTCGCTTTCCGCAGGCTCACCCGTGAGCCTCCTTTCAGAGTCTCACTCAGCTCGTGCTCCTGCAGGAGTCTTCGTGCTCCTCTCCAATCAACAATATGTTAATATCCAACATTAATTATTACAGAGCCTAAAATTTATTGCTGAGAGATTATTCAGGCAAATTTTTTAAATAAATAGTAGTAGGGCAATGGCTTGAACTTCTTGTTATTTTTCAGACTAGAGCAAAAATTCTCGAAAAATGTTGAAAAA
>CALCRD010000534.1 GCA_937894355.1 uncultured Bacillus sp. | reverse complement strand
TGAGTAATTGAGAGTCGAAAAACGAGGTGCAGTTTAGCGGATAGGGTTTAACCGTTTGGCAAATGTGAGAACTTTTTCGCAAAACAGGGGTTATTAAATATCAAAATATATATTGAAAATTAAAATGTAATTTTTGAGAACTCGAAAAAATTGTAGTGTTTACGATAAATCCACTCAAATGGTTCAGAACCTTGAGGATATGGGATTTACAGTTGTGCCATTTGGACAGGGATACAAGGATAAGTCCCCACCTTCTAAGGAAAATATATAAGTTGCTGATGGAAGGAAAGATGAACCATGGTGGTCATCCAGTTCTTAAATGGATGGCACAAAATGTAATGATGAGGCAAGACCCAGCTGGAAATATAAAACCAGACAAAAAAAAATCCGTGGAGAAGATAGCTGGAATTGTTGCTACCATCATGGCACTTGACCGTTATATTCGAAATAAAAATGATGATGGAAGTGTGTATGACGGGAGAGGGATATCGGTATTGTAGATTAAGATATAAATCTAGGTATGCACTTTCCATAATATGGTATAATTGCAGTAATTAAAACATTGTTTGCTATATTGAAAGTATTATAATAAGGTGGAATTAAAAGATGGCTATAGAGAGGGTAAAAGAGGGGAAGTTGCTGTACCATTTAACAAGATTATCAAATCTAGATTCTATAATAGAACATGGTTTAGTATCTCGAAAATTAGTGAAAGATAACGGTGTTCGATTTTCTGATATTGCAAACGAAAAGGGCTTGGATTGGATGGATTTACCCCGTTCCACTTTCATCCATACTCCTCATTTGATGTCGCTGTCAAAAACACATACCTAGATGAAGATTTCATTTATATTTGTATCTCAAGAGAAGATGCCAAATCAAACGAATTTAAAATATTACCCCGACATCCTCTAAATATTGAGGAATGCACACTATATGAATATGAAGAAGGATTCCATAAGATTGACTGGGATACGATGCATACGCATGGAACAGATGATACGTATACAAAAAATGTGAAAATGGCTGAATGTTTAACAGAAAAAACTATCCCTGCTCAGTACTTTCAGTGTATTTGCGTAAAAGATGAAAGAACGAAAAAGATTGTTGAAGATAAATTGAGAGCGAAAGGGATCATAAAAAAGCCACCGTTTGTGGACATTCGTCAATGGTTCTAAAAAAAAACTTATAATAGAAAGCGAGGTGAGAACGTGATTATTTATACAACAGGTGATTTGTTAAAATCTACTGCGGAAGTTCTTGTGAACACTGTAAACTGCGAAGGGTATATGGGAAAAGGAATTGCTTATCAATTTAAATTAAAATTTCCGGAAAACAATAAAGTTTATGTAAGGGCCTGTAAGACAGGTGAACTACAAATTGGAAAGCTTCACTATTATAAGGAAGATGGTAAAATTATAGTAAACTTCCCAACTAAAAATAAATGGAGAGCAAAGTCCAAAATGGAATATGTTGAAAAAGGACTGAATGAGCTTGTTCCATTAATTAAAAAGTTAGGTATTCAATCAATCGCTATACCTCCTTTAGGTAGCGGTAATGGTGGACTTATTTGGGATGAAGTGAAAAAACTGATTGAAGAAAAACTGGCAGCGGTTGATGAAAAGGTACAAATTTTTATTTATGAACCATCTCAAAATTACGTATCACAACCGAAAATAGAACCTAATCTTAGCCTATCAGCACTAGTATTAATGAATATCAAACATCGCCTTAATAAATTTGATACGTTACGACTTCAAAAAACAGCTTTTTATATGGATATTTTCTCCGGTGGAAATTATTTTAATTTCACTAGAGATAAATACGGCCCATACGATAACTCTATTGCCATTATCAGCAGGAATATCAAAGAATTTCAGAAGTATCATGGTGTGAAGAATACCGATGAAGCGTATGGGATTCTATACAAAAAAATTGTGAGCGGTCAGGTAGAATTTAAAATGGGAACCTTAGAGCCATTTATAAAAAAAGCAGCAGAATACGTGAACACTTTAGGTTCTAACCATGAATTGGAATGCTTATCGACTATTACCTATCTATTAAAAGAGAAAGAAGAACTATCTCAGGAAGAAATTGTTGATGAGTTTAAGCGATGGTCAGAAGATAAGGCAAATAGGTTCTCTGAAGAAGAGATTATCAATGGGACTGAAAAGTTATTTGAAACTAATATCATTGAAAAAACTTTAATGGGTTACACGCTTAGCCCATCCCATGTAATTTAAAGCTAAAAATCCAAAACATCGTAGCATCTCAAAAGAGGTGCTATTTTTTGTGTCTATTTTTTAGGAGGTGGAAGTTATAAGGATTCCAAGGTTATCACGATTATTTCAATCAAGAGATAAACCAACGAACTACTTGCTGGATCTGATTATACCAGTAAGAGATACCTAATCGTTTCCTTAGCACTATCTGTAGGCGATTTCAACGATGAAAGAATAGATCAGGCAATAGAGGAAAGGTTAAAAGGTAAGCTACGGTATACGGAATAGAAAAATTTAAAGAGTATTTTGGGGGTTATACAGGTCAATACGTTTTTAATTTCTGAATATAGACCAAACCACAAAAAATTTTACTAAAGTTTGGAGCATGAGAAAAGGGATAAAATAAGCAGAGTAAAGGCAGGAGAACAAAATAAATGAAAAACCCTGAATCCTAATAGGATGAATGGATAGCGGATTTGTTCTAAGGTTAAAGGGAAAAGAATTTTGAGTAATGGAAGATGAAAATGGGAGTCCATATCTGTGTTACATTAATAATTCACTGAGGTGATTGATATGCATGTTCCCACAAATATGAATAGGTTTGTAAAATTCACCATAATCTTATTTATTGTATTTTCCTTGCCGTTGACTGTAGGTTGCACCAAAAAACCGGAAAATAACTTAAACAACCAAACTAATAACCAAAATCAGGAGGCTAATGATCCGTAAGTCGAGAAGCCGGTGCAACAGGAATCGTTTTCAGAGTACGTGCGCATCAAGACCTGGTACTCGACTGGTGGCTTCTCCTCTGAGACCGCATGGGTCCACTTTAAGGTTGTTGGATGCACAAGGCAATACTGTCAAAGAGGTTCTCGGCTCAGATGAGATGAACATGAGCAAGGAGCAAAGTGCTCTGGCTGAGACTTCGAAACGCAGGGAGCTTGTCGGGCAACCTCGGAAAGATATGATCATGGACGGTTAGACAGAGGTAGGAGTGGCCGATGGG
>CALCRD010000533.1 GCA_937894355.1 uncultured Bacillus sp. | reverse complement strand
CAATTAGGACTGAAAAACCAATCCCAACTATAGCGAAAACTACAACCGAGACATACTTCGCTAAAACTATTTCTGTCCTGGTAACAGGCAGACTATTCAAAATGATATCTACCCTATTTTTATCATCATAACCGCTAGCAGACAAAACGAGCAAATATATAGTTACATAGGGGCCAATCATGTATAACGCTCCACCCCCTGGCAGCATTTCTTTGAAAACAATGGCCGCAAATATGGAATATAAAAATCCGAACAAAAAGATTTTTTTCTGTACCAAGAATTCTTTACGAACGAGATAATACATGTCCACTCCCCCTTACGGTAAACACCATAATATCATCGAGACTTGCTCTTTCAATCATCACATCTTGCCGAAATTGTTTGTCAAGTTTATCTAGATTGTCGGTAAGACCCTCAAATCCAAATTGGCTTTCATGAATGGAGACAAAAAGTTTTCTGTTTTCATCGTTCAATAATTCCTTTTTCCCCTTCACAATCTTGTAAGTCTCCAAAACCCTGTCCTTAGTTTGAGACAGAACAATTTTTCCTTGATGAATAAAAGTAATGTAATCCGCTATTTTCTCGAGGTCGGTAGTGATATGAGTGGAAAAGAAAATACTAACATTTTCATCTTGAATAATTTCACTCAAAATATTAAGCAATTCGCTGCGGAAAACGGGATCTAAACCAGCCGTAGGTTCATCCATGATAATTAATTCCGCTTTATGTGACAGAGCAATTGCAAGTGAAAACTTCATCTTCATCCCTTTAGAAAACTCTTTTAGCTTTTTTTTAACAGGAAGTTGAAAATCATTAATATGCTTGTTAAAAAGATCTCTATCCCATTTTTTATAAAATGGAGCAATGATTCTTTCTATTTCTGTTACTGTCAAATTTTCATAGTAATGATTCTCGTCATAAACAAAACCTATTTTGGATTTAATTTCTTTTTCATGTTTTTGATGATCTAGCCCAAAAACTTTGATTTCTCCGCTATCCTTCTTTATTAAATTCATGATTAGTTTGATAGTGGTACTCTTTCCTGATCCGTTTGGTCCAATAAATCCCATAATAAATCCTGGTTTTAGTGAAAAGTTGATATCCTGTAAAGAAAATTGATTATAGTGTTTGGTTAAATTTGAAATTTGTAATATATTATCCAATTTTATTCCCCCCTCACTCTTCCTCAAACAGCAGCCGTAACATTTCCTGCAATTCTCCAATATTCAACCCGATTAATTTACTTTCAGTAATAACTTCGTTCAGCTTTTTTTCGAGTTCTGCCAAACGTTTTTCCTTGAGTAATTCTTGGTTTTGCCCGGAAACATAGGAGCCTTTTCCAGGCACTGTTTCGATGAAGCCCCCTCTTTCAAGTTCCTCATAGGCACGCTTTGTAGTAATCACACTGATTTGCAGTTCTTTTGCTAATAGCCTTATTGATGGCAATTGTTCCCCTTCAGACAGTTCACCTTTCAAAATTGCGCTTTTAATTTGTTTTGTTATTTGTTCATATATTGGGTCACCCGATGAATTCGAGATCATTATGTTCATGGCGCCCCTCCTTAAATTTATTCCTAAAAAATTAGCAGGTTGTTAATACTGTATATATCGTATATGAACAGTATATATTCATCGCTCAGTTCTGTCAATGAATGGCCTGCCATAATAAAAAATTTTTAGTTTTTGTTATTTGCATCACATCTTTTTTCCGGAATCAAGGGTACGATTATTTTCGAACCGCTTACAAGGTAGGGCTATGTGAATATTCGCATTACTAAAATTAAGGAGCTGTTGTTTGTGTTCAAGTTTTTGATCGTCGGTTTAATCCTCATTACCTTTTTCATGTTAAGTATTTTTATAGACGGAATGATAAAGTTACATAAACAGGAAAATGAAGCTAAAAAGGATATTGTCAGAGACGGATTGGCAGGGTATTTGGCTCAACAATTTGGAAACGAAACGGTTAAAATATTCAAAACAATTCTTGATTCAGATGGAAATATAAGATATTTGGTTTATTTGCCGCAGTACGAGTGGTTCAAATCCCCTAAATACCAATGGTTTGAAGTGTATGCCAGCCAAAATGGTTTTCATCATAGTGAAATCCAAGGATAACTTCTCAACCTAAACGCCAAAGAACACCCAGTTGAACTTGGGTGTTCTTTGTACTTTGTTTTAGGCTCTTTTCGTAAACATTGTTGCTCTATGATATTATTTCTTCATATAATTCTATCAAAAGAGAGGAAACCATATGACCAAAAAACACTGTTGCAAAGATATGACTGACAGGGTTAATAATGTTTGCAAACAACACGAAGACCCGTTTGATTGCCCAGATAACTTGATATTTTACAGTTTTAAATTTGATGAATACGGAATAATCGTTCACGATGGAGGTTCTTCATTTATAGAAATTTCCTTCTGTCCTTGGTGCGGTACAAAATTGCCGATGTCAAAAAGAGATTTATGGTTTGATACACTTGAACAATTAGGTTATGACGAGCCCTTTGAACAGGACATACCAGAAGAATTTAATTCTGATAAATGGTACAACAAATAAGCCTCTGATAAAGGGGCTTTTTAAGAAGCTCTCAGGGACCCGACTGTAGTAAAATTCAGGAAATAGGTCTTCCTTAATTGCGGCAAAGAATTTTAATTGTTCTTTTGGTGAAAGGTCTGAAAAGTCTCGGTAAATATCTAACCACATTGTTGAAATGCATCCTGTATAATCAATTATTCTATTATACAGGATGTTCTACATAGCAACAATCTATACGAAAAGAGCCTTGTTTTATGATTTGTATTTAATTCTTTAGGAAACACTTTGATTTTTAAGTTGCACTAATATTTTAGAAGGTTTTTTTAGTCCTGATAGAGAAGTAATGAATCTCCCGCCACTTAGCTTCGCTTGAAGTGGGGGTTTCTTATGATACGGGTCACTTGCATCCCTCGTGGAAAGAGTTTTCTTTCCGCTCACCATACATCGGCAAGGAGAAGATGAAGGTTCCCTCATAAGCAACTACCCGTTAGGGTAGGGCGGAAACACGCCATCTACTACTGATAGCTTACGCTATTCGTAGATACTTTGGTTTTTGTGTCACAGGGATAAACGTAAAGCTCCCATGTAGTTGTTCGCTCAAAATATTGGAAGCCCCATGCAAATCACGGTGGCGTTCATAGCCACACCTGCAGGTATAGGTTCTTCCTTTCGGCTTCTTTCGAGCGTGGCAGACAGGACATGTCTGCGTCGTATAAGCTTCGTTGACAACCTTCACTTCGATGCCTTTTGCTTCGGCTTTGTAAGTCAAATATTCTAAAAGCTTACCGCTTTGCCAATTGGACATCTTTTGACGCTCCTTGCGACGCAACCGTTTTTTCTTTTTGGTATTCTTCGCCACGGTAGAGACATCACCGACATACACAGCTTTTGCAGATTGTTCCATGCACCACTCCACAAAGGCATGGGTAGACTTGTGGCAGGCATCTTGCAATTGGCGGTCACTCTTAGACAAAATAAATTGATTGGCACGGTTGTACTTTTTCCATTGCCGAGAGCCCTTTTTGCACTTGGACATTTTGCGTTGTAGCTCCGCCACTTTCTTATTACGAAGGCGATGGATGCTTCTTATTTTGCGTCCCGTGATGATCAGGGCTTCGCCATTTTCATGGACAGAAGCAAAACTATGGATTTCGCCCATGTCAACGCCAACGGCTTGCATATGTGTGTTTTCCAGAGGCTGAGTGCCATCGTCATAGGAAATTGACAAATAGAGCTTACGGTCAAAACAAAGCTCGATTTCCTTGATATCGCCTTCGGGTAGGTTCTGAGCATAAACGACCAAAGGCTTTTGGCGTTTGCCATCGTGGATGCCCATCGACAATTCGATTTTGCCATTGGCAAAAAGGGTAAAGGCTTGGTCGACCCACTTTGTATTGAAGTGTTTTTTCCTTCGGTACGGGTAACGAGCAGTCTTTATGCCTTTCAGCTTGGCTTTATGAGTGCTGTCTCGACTAAACAAGTATTTATGACACACCGCCTGAATACTTTGGCTATGAAGCTTAACAGACTTTTTCGTCGATGCTTGCAGTTGAGTTTGGTTGATCCATTTGCCTGTCGCTTTATGATGTTGCTTCGCTTCGTCTAAGCAAGCATTCCAGACCTCTGCTGATAAGCGATTGCAGGCAAGCAGTTGTTGAATGACTTCTTTGGAAGCGGTGAAAAAGACTTGTTTTCCTCGATACATAGGATTCACCTC
>CALCRD010000532.1 GCA_937894355.1 uncultured Bacillus sp. | reverse complement strand
AATTCCCGCAAGGAGCACCATTCCAAGGAGGCGGGCAATTCCCGCAAGGAGCACCGTTCCAAGAAGGCGGGCAATTCCCACAAGAAGCACCGTTCCAAGGAGGCGGACAATATCCGCAATATTCTCAGGGATTAGATCAATTTGAGGGTTCAGGAGGATTTCCGCAAGGACCAGGTTTGAATCAATTTGGCGCCCCACAATTTCCACCAGGAGATCAACCTTTTCGTGAAGGAAATCCTCGGAGGAATGGAGGACCGACAATCTTTAAACCGCCATATGGTCAACAAGGATTGTACGTGAACCCGTTTGGTTACGAGGACATGGATCGGAATAGGGATGAAAGCAGCGAATATGAACGGTAAATATCAAGGAGACGATTTGTTTATCAATCGTCTCCTTAACATTTTGACTAAAAATGTCCCTTTTTCCATTAGTGATATAAAAAAAATCCGTAAAAATGTTTATTATGTTGAAACGGAACATAGACCATTTATGTTAAAAGGCTATTCTTCACTAAAGAGGTTACGCCTGCAAGAATCCTTTACAGCTTCTTTAAAAAGTGAAGGATTTCATAGATCATACTCTTTTTATCAATTTACTCATTCTCCAATTTATCTAGATCAAACCTACTTTGGTATTATGGAGTTTATCGAGGGTCATCGTGAATCTTTTTCCTATAAATCCACTGCCAATAGGAAAGCTGGTTTAGCTTTACTCCACGATTTCCATAAAACTACGAGTCGGTTATCTAAGCGTTACACTAGCGCCATTTCAAAATTTAAGCTATTGGAAAAATGGCAGGATCGGGAGAAGCAATTCCAGAAAAATTTACCGGTTTTGCGTAATTATTTATCCGAACAAATGATTAAGGAACTATTGGGTTGGTCCAAGTTTGCATTAGAAGGGCTAAAAAAGGAAAACGTAGATTTTGGAGATAAACGTAAGCCGGTCATCCTTCATGGAGATGTTGCCCACCACAATTTTATTAAATCAAAAAACGGCCGACTTTATTTAATTGACTTTGATTTAATATCAATTGGCTATATGAGTGAGGATCTCCTACAATATGCCAATCGGATCCTTCCTTTTATTGACTGGTCTTTAACTGATTTGGCGAAATATGATTATTTTGATAAATATTTAAGTAATAGAGCTTTTTTATATGCTTTGATTTATCCCACTGATATTTTTCGGGAATTAAATCGAACTATTAATTCTAAAAGCTCTAATTTGCAAAAAAAAATCCGCCCAATTATCGAAGATATGTTGGATGAGTTCCAATTAAGGCATCAATTTATTAATGATGTGAAGGATATGATAAAATAACTAGAAATGAATGTAGCTGAAAGGAAGTAGAATAATGGAGCAAACGATCGGAAAATTGGTGCAATGGCTTCAGCAAAAAGTGAAAGAAGCGGGAATGAATGGATTAATCGTCGGAGTAAGTGGTGGAATCGATTCAGCGGTTGTTGCCTATCTAATAAAAAGAGCCTTCCCTAACGACTCATTAGGAGTAATAATGCCAATAAAAAGCAATCCGCAAGACGCAAAAGATGCACTTAGCGTAGTGGAAAGCTGTGGATTGAAGCACTTTACGATTGATGTTACTGAAACACATAATACCTTATTTTCCAGTATCGAGGGCCAGTTAAAAGAAAAAGGTGACTGGAAAGAGGAACGTGGAAAATTAGGAGATGCGAATACCAGAGCACGTTTGCGGATGACGACTTTATATGCTGTTGCTAATAATTATGGTTATTTAGTTGTGGGAACAGATAATGCGGCTGAATGGCATACGGGTTATTTTACAAAATATGGGGATGGCGGAGTAGACCTAGTCCCGTTGGTTCATTTTACCAAAGGAGAAGTCCGTGAAATGGCTAAAGTGTTAGGTGTTCCTGATAGTGTTATTTATAAGGCACCAAGTGCAGGTCTTTGGGAAGGGCAAACGGATGAAAATGAAATGGGTACTACTTATGATATGATTGACCGGTTCTTGAAAGGCGAAGAAATTCCTGAACAGGATCAGAAAATCATAGACCGCTTGCATGCGATTTCTGAGCATAAACGCAATCTAGCAGCGGCACCACCAAAATTGTAAATTGGACCTATTTTACAGAATGAAAAAACTCCCTTGCACACAAGCTAAAAATGAGCTTAATTAGCTCATGATGCTTGGGAAGGGAGTTTTTCGTTTGAACAAAAAATTTTTTCTTCTCCCGATAGCTGGATTAATATCCTTAGGGTTAGCTGGATGTGGTGATGATGGAGAGAATGCTATGCAAGAGCAGAATTCAAAAAATACACGTCCATTTGGATATTATACAAATGAGAACCATGACGACAACGGAAATGCCCGTTTCCTTCGAGATGATGATGGTCCAATCACCGAGATAATGGACAACTCATTTGGGGAAAACGACCGAAATGGTAATGGTCAGAATGGGAAAAACACCAGACCGCAAGTGATGTATCAGAATGAAAATCCAGAGGACCCAACGCAGCCTTTAACAAGAGATCAAAAGGTGAACCGAGAAGATGGTCGTTTTGGTACAAAAGATGCTAATTATCATGGACATTTAAATAATGATAAGTCAGGTCGGGCAAGAACATCGTATTATAATGATTATGACGGGGCATTAGTAGAAAAAACAGCTAAACTTGCCTCTGCTGTTCCGAATGTTAAGGATGCCCGCACAGTGGTCTATAAGAATGATGTTGTGATTGCCGCTGATTTAGCAACAAAAGATAATGAAGCAGAAACAAAACGGAAAATTGCTGAGGTTGTGCGCCCACACGTTAAGGGACGAACGATTACGGTGGTAACCGATGTGGGGGACTTTAGCTCCATCAGGACAATTGACAATGACCTTCGCGATGGAAATCCTCGTCAGCAAATTGATATGAACATCAGAAACATGATTAATTCAGTTAAAAATCGGACGCGATAACGAGCGAGCTGATGCGCCTTGGAGCTCGACACAGCTAACTTCAAAGTATTATTGATAAAAAAAGCAGGCTGTCTTTATTTGACAGCCTGCTTTCGGATTCATTTTGGGGAAAATTAATGATAATCGATTTTTTCTATAGGGCTTGGTTTTAGGATGAATTTGGCGTGAACAGCATTTGGGTTTCCACAGGCTGTTTCAAATCCGGTTTCGTTTTTTAAATAAACAAATTCATTATTTACCCCTTTTAACAATTCTCCAAACACACATATTTTTGAAGGACTTTGAAAGTTAAAGAAATTGTTTGGTAATGAAGCATTTCCATATATCTTTATGGTAGTTGACTGGATATTACTTATATCTGTATCAGATGGATTTGGAAAATTACCTAATTCAGCATTTCCAAATACTTCAATAGTTGAATCTTTAAGATTATGCAAATAATTTACATAAAGGTCCCTTCCAATAACAATGTTAATGGCTTGGTTAGTCGTATCAATTTTATTAATATCAGCAGAGCCCTCCACTTCGATTCTGGAAGTTTTTCTCACATTATTTAACACATTATCAATCGATAAATCTCCTTCAACGTGAATTGCTCCACCTGAAATAGAATTTACTTTGTCAGAAACATCAAGATCTCCAGAAATATAAAGTGTCGAGTCCGAAATACTATCAAGAGTATCAATAGATTGATCCCCTTTGTAGACACAATTGAAGTTATCATAATTACTAGTCGAAAGTGTAGAACCACAATTAATTGATAAATCGGCGTCCTTAGGTATGTTAATCGTAAAAATTCCTTCAGGATCGATTCGGATATCATAAATTAAATGCAAGCTAAGGTCTCTAAACTGATTATTGGCATAACCTTTGCTTTTTAAAATAACACCAATTTGTTTTTCATCAGCAGTTTTATAACTGACGATGTTGTTGACGAGAGGATTTGCATTTGTAACGCCATAATTACTAATATTTGAAATAGGTTGTAGTTCAAAGTAAACATTGTCTTCTGAAATCGTCTTCTTTATTTGAAGCGATCCCAAAGAACTATTTAAGGAATTAAAGTAATCACTAATACTAGCAGTTCCTACCGTATTTAATGCTTCGATTTTTTCTTGGATGGCTGTTTTATAAAAAGTAACCCCCATCTCAGCTATATCAGTAGCTTGAATGGTTTCTTCGGTTTTGTTAATTTGTTTCGTGTTATTGGTAATGGAATTAAAAACAACCAGTCCCAGTATGGTAAAGACAGTAAACATTAGAATAACAGTGAGTAAGGCCATGCCTTTTTCATTTTTAATATACTTCAAAAAAAACACCATCCTACATTCGAGAAATTATTGTTTTTATCTCGAAAGTTAATCGACTGTCCTTATTGTCCGTAATTAAAATTTTAATAGGTAAGTCTTTTTGATCGACTATTTGATCGACTTTCTTAATTGTAGTTGTACAACTAGTAAAATCGACTTGGTTACGGTCGTAGCAAACTGAATATTTAAAGCCGGTTGTAGAGATAATTTCTTGGTTTTCTTCTAATGGAATACCATGACTATCTAACAGAACTAGAGAAATTGAGGTTGCCTCAGGGTTTTGATTTAGGACAATACCATATTCACTGTGCGATTCATGCCATGAGGTAAGCTCTGAGAGAATCCGATTCCCTTCTTGTTGCAGTGAAACAGTAGTTTGAGCCTGTAATGAATAGTCTTTTCCCTTAATTAATACAGTAAAAATAAGTGTCCCGATTAATAATAGGATTGTAATAGAAACTAGTAACTCTATAAGTGTAAGGCCATTCTGGTTAAAACCTTTGCTATTCATAAAAAGTTACCCTCTTTATTCTTTTACTTGGTAATATGAATAGGTTGCTGAAAGTAAGTTATTTTTATTATCGTAGGTTTCAATATATAGTCGATATAACTTTTCCAAATCTGGCGTTTCTTTTACATAAATGGAAACATTGTAAGGAGAGTCGGGATTATCGATTTCTAGTAGATAAAAATCATCAATTTCCCCATCTACACTAAGACCATCAGAAAGTTCTGGTTTGCTTGTTTCGGGAACTTTAACAATATCATTGATTAAGTGTAAATTTTCATAGTTAG
>CALCRD010000531.1 GCA_937894355.1 uncultured Bacillus sp. | reverse complement strand
ATGATATTTACCAATCAAACTATCGAAGTTATATTAATATAATTCATTGTAAACGTAATTGAGTATTTATGCAATACTTCGTATTAAAATTCATGGAATTGATTTGATAATCATTTCGACATTGTAGTTCTGATTTCCTGCTACAGCATCCACTTTGCTATTTTGGAAATTTCAAATTATATTAACTCATATTAAAAAGCTAGCATATATGTCCCCAATAGACCGTATTGGGGGCATAAAACACAAATATGCTAGCAGATTGGGTATTCAATAAACTACGACACTTTTGGATAACCCTAATAATCGCATTAGACCTTCATTAGATCTGGAGGATTTTATTGCAGGATGTGTGCTAGACTATTGAGAAAAAGAACCCGACATATTAGTGCACCAAAAGGCGGGTTGCCACTTTCAGCCCCTGATATGCTATTGATAAAGGAGGTCATATAGTTTGGATTTGCTTAAAAATATGAATGAGGCCATAAGGTATATCGAAGAAAATCTGACCAATAGTATTGATTTTAAAGAAGTAGCCAGATTGGCACTTTCCTCAGAGTATCATTTCAAAAGGATGTTTTCTTTTCTGGCAGGTATTTCGCTATCAGAATACATCCGACGCAGACGCCTTACTCTGGCAGCTTTTGAACTTAGAGATAGCCAGGTGAAGGTCATTGACGTGGCAGTAAAATATGGGTACAACTCACCAGATTCTTTTACGAGAGCTTTTCAAAATTTGCATGGAATTACACCTTCAGATGCAAGAAATACTGGCCATTCTCTAAAAGCATATCCACGGATGACTTTCCAATTATCCATTCAAGGGGGAAATGAAATGAACTACAGAATTGAAGAAAAAGAAACCTTTCGAATAGTAGGGATAAAGAAAAGGGTCCCAATCATTTTTAATGGGGTCAATCCCGAAATTGCGGCAATGTGGCAAAGTTTAGATATGGATAAAATCAATACACTAAAAAATCTATCGAATGTCGAACCAATAGGGCTATTAAGTGCATCCACTAACTTTTCTGAAACCAGAATGGAAGAAAAAGGGGAGTTGGATCATTATATCGGTATTGCGACAACACACGATTGCCCGGAAAATTTTGCGCAACTTGAGGTGGATGCCTCAACTTGGGCAGTATTTGAAGCAATTGGACCGTTTCCGGAGACGCTGCAGAATGTATGGGGGCGCATTTACTCGGAATGGTTCCCATCATCTAACTATCAACAAATAAAGGGTCCAGAAATCTTGTGGAATGCCAATAAAGATGTAACTTCTCCTACATTTAGAAGTGAAATTTGGATTCCGGTTATGAAAAGGTAACTAAGGTAAATATATTTATTTATCCTATATTAAGACAAGGCACCGTCCAATTGAGGTGTCTGTTTTTTTTGAAAAAGTAAAACCTATTTTCGTCTCTATTAGATTATAATATAGTTGCAAGATATTGATTATTAAGAAAAATCAACTAGTTTCTATTTTAGTAAATGTTATAGAAATTTGCCCGAAAAACCACGTGGCTTGCCCCGTGGAGTAAGTCAGTTATTTTCTAGGCCAAACGATAAGGGAAGAGACAGGTGAAAAACAATGAACATTGGAATTATTGTCCATTCTAAAACAGGTAATACTTATTCTGTTGCCGAGAAACTACAAAAGGAGCTCATTGCTGCCGGGCATACGGTAGCGATTGAGAAATTAATGGCAGTTAATGATTTTCAATATGATGTACAAAAAATATACCTAAAGTCAACGCCAGATATAAGTGGATTTGATGCCATTATTTTCGGAGCTCCTGTAAGAGGTTTCTCGCTTTCACCGGTTCTTGAAGCCTATTTAACCCAGCTTGTTACTTTGCAAGGGAAAAAGGTAGCCTGCTTTGTGACTCAATTTTTCCCTTTTCCATGGATGGGAGGGAATCGCGCCATCAAGCAAATGAAACAAATTTGCGAATTACGGGGTGCAAAATTATTAGCAACGGGCATTATTAATTGGTCAAACAATCGAGAGATGAAAATTACCAACTTTGTAGAAAAACAGACTAGTTTGTTGTCATAAAGGTAGTTCATTCATAATTAATCTTAGGAAAAGTGATTATTTAGGCTCAGCGAAGCAAAATTCATTTTTTGTTAAGGATGATTTGTGTGGCTAAAGTTATTTTTAAAGAAATAGCAGTAAAAAGTGCTTTGAATAAACTAAAGCGGAGAGTTCCCTATGGTTGGGATCTCAATATCTACCGTGGTTGTCAGCATGGTTGTCAGTATTGCTATGCCATGTACTCCCATCAATACCTTGATTCTTGGGCCTTTTTTAGTGAAATATATGCCAAAACTAATATTGTTGATGTTCTAGAAAAAGAATTAAGCAGCCCTAACTGGAAAAGAGAGGTCATCAATATTGGTGGAGTAACCGATAGTTACCAACCTGCAGAAGCAAAATATCAGCTAATGCCTCAAATATTAAAATTACTTATTAAGTATCGAACTCCAGCTATTATCTCGACGAAATCGAAACTGATTTTGCGAGACTTTGATTTAATTGACCAACTTTCAAGGATTACTTACATTAATGTAGCAGAAACGATAACGACAATGGACGAAGAAATTCGTAGAAAAATTGAGCCTTTTAGCTCAACTTCGATGGAGCGTTTTGAAGTTTTAAAGGAATTTAGAAAAACCAATGCTAGTACCGGGATACATTTGATGCCAATTATTCCATATATCACTGATTCAGAGGAGAACTTCGACAGATTATTTCGGCAGGCCAGTCAATGTAATGTTGATTATGTTTTGCCAGGTACTTTGTATTTAAGAGGCACTACACGTAACCATTTCTTTACATTTGTAGAAAAAGAGTTTCCAGAAGAATCTGAAGAAATAAAGAGTCTTTACAAAACTGGTGGAGCGGGGAAAGAGTATAAAACCGAACTCTATAAAATGGTTAACAGGTTGAGAGACCAATACAACCTCTCGAGTAGCTACATGAAGGTAATGCGTGAAAAACTTAGGTGAAAAATCCAAGGAAGGGGAAGGTCTTTTTTAGGGTGATTGTAGCGACATTATCGCTAAAGTAATTACCTAAAAGCAGATTTTTAAGCCATAACAAATTTCGATTATTAAAATATAGTTTTAAACCGCAGCATAAATTCACCGTCAAAGTCCTTTACCACTAGATTGACGGTGTTAATTTTGTTTAGTAGAATACCTATAAGGGTATATATGTCGATGATTTATTGATTCGGTGGTAATATCCGCATTTTCAATGTGTTTGTCCAATTCTTGAAAAAGCAGGAAATATGTTTTTGAGGGTGATTTAATGGAAAATAAGAATATTAATAATCAAAATAATTGTGGCACAACTGGAAGTTGAGGAATCAATAAAGATCCAAATCGCAAGAAAATCGTTCCACCAGTATGACCAGCGGTTTGGATTTGGCTCCTGGTAGGAGTCAT
This sequence comes from uncultured Bacillus sp., assembly GCA_937894355.1. Lineage (GTDB taxonomy): Bacteria > Bacillota > Bacilli > Bacillales > Cytobacillaceae > Bacillus_BU. The sequence goes on along the minus strand of CALCRD010000531.1, from coordinate 55 downwards.
TATGTTGATTCAAAAGTTTTTTTAGGGGACTAGCGATAGTCTCCTTTTTGTAGCT
>CALCRD010000530.1 GCA_937894355.1 uncultured Bacillus sp. | reverse complement strand
TTGAAAAGAAATTGAATCTCTAGAAGAAGAGTTTTCACGAAATTTAGTGCTAATGCCTAGAACGGGAACCATTAACGCCTAGTAATCATTGCCAAATCCCCAGAGTTATAGAATTCGCCAAAGATAACGGATAAGCCTTAATAAGGAGGTTAAGAATGAGAAACTCAAAGGATTACCTTGAAAGATTAGCTGGAATGAAAAAGAATATTTATTTGGATGGAAAAGTCATTGGCCGGGACGATCCTGTGGTTGTTGCAAGAAGTAAGGCTATCCAAATAACTTTTGACAAAGCTGATGATCCTGCATATAAGGATTTATTAACAGCTACTTCGCATATTTCAGGTAAAACAATCAATAGATTTTGCCACATACATCAAAGCCCGGAAGATTTGCTGAAAAAGCAGGAAATGACCAGAAAACTATGCAACTTAACTGGAGGTTGCATTCAGAGGTGTATGGGCATTGATGCCATGAATGCCCTGTCGGTTGCCACCAAGAATGCTGATTTAAGGCATGGGACCAATTATTATGAGAGATTTTTAAAATTCCTTGCCTATTTTCAGGAAAATGACTTGGTATGTGCTGGTGCTCAGACTGATTCTAAAGGTGATAGAAGACAAAGACCAGGCGAACAAAAAGATCCCGATCAATATGTTCACGTTGTAGAGAGAAGAGAAGACGGGGTAGTAGTAAGGGGAGCAAAACTCCACAATACTATGGCTCCTTATGCGGATGAAATAATAGTTCTTCCAACGCGGGCATTGAAGACAGACGAGAAAGATTACGCAATCGCCTTTGCGCTTCCGGCTGATACCGAAGGTATTTATCTAATAGGCAGAGATGGCGGTTACAGTGATCGCGAGCCAGGGATGGAAGCACCTATAGCCGAGATAGGTGACATTGAAAGCATGACCGTATTTGATAATGTATTTGTTCCTAACGAACGGATATTCCTCAACGGAGAAACCGACATTGGGGGAGGATTAGCATTACTTTTCGCTCTATATCATCGGCACAGCTATACGGGATGCAAACCTGGGACCGGTGATGTCCTAACTGGCACTACTGCTTTAATTGCTGATTACTTGGGTATAGAAAAAATGGGTCATGTTAAAGAGAAGTTGGCCGAAATGATAAGTGTCACCGAATTGGTTTATGCTGCGGGAGTAGCTGCAAGCATAAACTCGACCAAGTCAGCTTCAGGCACCCAGATTCCCAATGTTATTTATGCAAATGTGGGCAGAAGGCATGCGGGGCACAATATATTCCACGAATTTAATACGCTGGTTGATATTTCGGGTGGATTACCTGCAACATTACCTATGTCGAAAGAGTACAACAGTGCTCAAGTAGGTGATTTCGTCAGAAAGTATGTTACCCGGAGGGATGGTGTATCAGCCGAAAATCAGTACCGTGCTAACCATCTGATAAGTGATCTGCTAACTTCAGAGTATGCCAGCATAATGCAAATAGCTGGAGTGCACGGAGGAGGATCACCCATAATGGAGGATATAGCTATTATGGGCAACTATGACCTGGAATCCAAGAAAAATCTTGCCAGGTATCTTGCTGGGATTAAGGAGGACTAGAGAACCTTATTATGTTGTAGTAAATCTGGTAGAAAGATGCTTTTTCCAAATACTTTAATAAAGGAGTGGATTTTAAATGGGTCAAAACCAAAATACCGGTGCACTTCTGAATTCGCAGCCAAAAACCAAGTATCGCTGGACGATATTAATTATTTTATGGTTACTTTATTTAATTAACTATTTTGATCGCACAGCTGTTCTAACATTGCTTCCACTGATTCGTGAGGATTTGCATTTAACACACCAACAGGTTGGCTTTGCAGCATCAATATTTTTCTTTGCGTATGCAATAGCACAGGTTTTAGCGGGGTGGCTGGCAGACAAAATAGGCCCCAAAAAAGTTATGGGAATCGCAATCTTTGTTTTTACCTTCGTAACATTTGTAACTGGACTAGCCCAGAATTTTATTCAGTTTGTTCTGATACGTTTTGGATTGGGTATAGGCGAAGGACATCACTTTGCCCCTGCTAATCGATCCATAGCCGATTGGTTCCCGAATCATGAAAAAGGACGAGCTACAAGTTTCTTTTCCACAACTTGGGCAGTTGGGCCTGCGATTATTCCGATATTAGTTACTTCCCTTGCAGTTGCATTCGGATCGTGGCGCCCGGTGTTTTATGTTCTAGCTGTTCCTGGTGTTATTGGTATACTTTTACTCCAACATTATATGATTAACACTCCTAGGGAAGCAGTTGCAAAGGGTAAAGCTGATCAAAGTGAAGCTGATTACATTGAAGCCGGTAACCTGTCTGTGACTGGTAAAGGAGAAGGGGTAAAATTTGAAACCAAAAAAGCTTTGGCTTTTCTTTTAAAAGACAAAAGCTATCTTGGCTATTGCATCATGTTATTTTGTGCCCTGGCTATTTATTGGGGCAGCACTACCTGGATTTCATCTTTCCTGTATGAGCAACATGGTTTTAAATTAGCTACAATGGGAGCACTGGTGTCGTTGCCTTATGCTGTAGCTTTCATCTCCATGATGATAGGCGGTACAGCGATGGACAAATGGTTTAAGAGTAAAGCTAAGCCAATACTAATGGCGTCATTCCTTCCAGCTATACCAATTTTATTCTATATTGGATCAGTACCAAAGGGACATGTTACAACTCTTGTAGTAATGCTGATTCTAAATGGATTTTTTGTAAACCTGTTCTGGGGTGTAATATATGCATACCCGCAAGTCCGTTATCCTAAGGAAATAGTAGGAACCGCGGTCGGCGTATCCAACGGTTTCGGTCAGCTAGGTGCATTTTGTGCCCCCCTTATAGCAGGTTTTCTAGTTGTAACAAACGCTTCTGGAACTTCTTATACAAATGTATTTATTTTCTTTGCTGGACTTGCACTCGTTGCGGCAGTCTTTGCATTTTTTCTCGATGAGAATCCGATTGATCCTGCCAAATTAGCAAAGGAGTTATAAGGTTAACCTGCATTGAGTTTGGGTAAAAGAGAAGAGGCACGGTAAACTACATGTTGGATATGTCCATAATGGAACTTAAGCAAATGTGATTCCGTGTTTCCAGGTAGACCTTTGACAGTCCCGTTTCCAGTTTGTGAAGGCTGGAAACGGGATTTGTCAGCTTTGGGCCCCTTTTCCATAAACTGCAAAGCGAAGGTTGGGGAACCAGCAATATCGATAATTCCGAAGATGCCATGGGTGTACACACGGAAATGCTTTGTGATTCATTTGTTGATATGTATGAAGCGGGGCGCATTAGCGGTCGCTGCAAGCAACTGGATAAGCGCAAAATGGTGTATGCGTTCGCCATGCTCATCCTGACCTGCGGGATAACTGATTAAAGAAGCTAAGCGGATGAAAATTTGGGTCAGGACCAACAAAGTAGATTGAATATTAGATAGAGTATAGGCGGGGCAATGGCATTTAGGTGTCACCCGCCTATTGCTTTTTGATACCAATGTGCAAGGATTAACAATTCCTAACTAATATTCCCGCAAGTAATTTATCCTATTAGATAGATAACTTAATGTATTTAAATATTAATAAATTTGCTAGTGGTAAGAATAACAGATTCTCTGATTACTATGTGATGCAAATATAGTTGGAAAAAGGGAGGCTGCCCTAAGTCTCACTCAGGACAGCCTCGGAAAAAAGTGGGAGGGAATTAAACAAGATATAACGGAACTGCAAAATAACGAACCCGTTACTTACCACTCCGGAGGTAGATCCCTTAACTGTTTAAGATAATAGACCGGTCCATCGAGACATATAAACT
>CALCRD010000529.1 GCA_937894355.1 uncultured Bacillus sp. | reverse complement strand
ACATGCTTTTGGATAAAATCTTGGTTACTGACGTGAATGAACTTGCCTTTCGTTCTGGTGATGGCCACATTGATCAATCGCTCACTGTCCTTACCTGTTAACAGCATCCCAGCCCGATTTTGTGGGGCACAATCCACTGTATCAAATATCATTACATCCCGTTCACTTCCTTGGAATCTGTGGACAGTAGCAGCGATTATATCGGCTTCATACCGCTCTGCCGAGTATAACTCTTCCAATAGTAATTCCATCAAATTTGCTTGGGCGCGGTACGGTGTTACATAACCAATTGATTTTGCTCCTCCAAGGTTTGCTTCATGAATGAGTTGGAACGACAACAATAATTGCCATAAGTTAAAATGCGAGTGGGAAGCTAGGTCACTTAACCCATGCATGCCTGAGAAACTGGTATCCAACAACACTGTTGCTCGATCAGGAAACGGTCTTTGTCTAGCAATACTATTTCTACTTTTATGAACACTTTCATGGTCCCCAACTAGAGAGTGGTAAATGTACTGGTTGGTAAAAGCGGAAATATCTGGGTGCATTCGCCGTTGTTTTTTTAATAAAAAGAGATGGGGATGAAGCTTACCATCCTTGACCCAATCAGCAACGCCTGCCCGGTGGAAAACATCCTCTTTCAACCATTTTGTAACCAGAGCATCCCTACTCGAAGCAATCGGTGGCAATTGTTTAAAATCACCGCAAATAATCACCCTACTGGCTAATGTTGCTGCAAAAGCGACCTGAGGAACATAGGCCATGCTTGCTTCATCAAGGATTACCACATCGAAATCTTGTTCATAAACGGAGTTATCACTGGCGGCTTTGGCCAAGGTCATACCAACAATAAAGGCCTCATGCAAAAATTGAATCTCTTTCTTGCGGATTTTTTCCAAGAGCCTTGAAATCTTTGTTTCCACATCTAATAAGGTATTGGAGTCTCTTTTACTAAAGGAACGCGCCAAATCTTGTTTTATATTTTTTCTTACTTCTATTAGTTTTTGCTTTTCTTTTGCAAGCTGAGAATCCTGTTTTTCAATTAGTTGGCTGGTGGTGATTCCGTTGTGGGCAGCTAGTGCCTCACCTGGGTTCGATCCGTAGCGCAGCACATCTCCTTCGCAAAATCGCTCCTTCTTATTAATAAACACTGAAATTTCGCTTAGCAGGACATCGACAGCCTGATTACTATGAGATAAAATCAACACCCGCTTTTTTTGAAAGTATTTATTAGCTGCTACTCGGGCGAGCGTATAAGTTTTCCCGGTACCAGGAGGACCCCAGACGAAGGTTACTGGATTATATTTGGAGCGTAATATAAGTTCATGGACACTACTCTTTATCTTTTCAACAGGATGTTTGGCTTCCATTGCTGGATTCATCAACCTTTTTATCCTAAGTCGCTTCCGCTTACTTTTTTTTATCTCATCAAATCGTTCAATCAATTGTTGAAGTAATTCCCAAGGATCATGCAGTAATTCAGCGTTAGGGATTAGCTCGCCAAATGTTTGCTCAAGGGCCAGAATTATACTCTTTCCCTCTGCAGAAAGAATGCGACCGCTACTTTTCAATCCGCCCCATTCTAGTCGAATCGTTGCCCCCACTGGAATCCGCAGTGGTAGGATGGTATCAAAAAAATAGTTAAAAGAACTTTCACTCGATAGAAGACGACCGTTAGTCACACTAAACCGGTTTCCTCCATACTTCTTCAAATGGAGGATTTCATTTTGTAACGCTTGCTGCCATTCGCTGATATACGTTTTCGTCGTTGTCATTTTATCTTCCCTTTTGTTGCTCAAATTATTATGTAAAATTTTAGTTGCTTCGGTATGTCTTTTTAAAATAATAGTCGATTTGTTTAGCTTTTCAAGTATAATAAACCATATTCAGATTTTGCATACGATATTTCTTTAAGAGAAATCCTATATTAGAGTCGAATAATCAAAATTATTCAAGGAAAAAGAGGTTAATCAATGAGTGAAAATAGTTTTGCGATTTATCAATTAAGTGATGAAATAGAAAGAGCATTATCACTGTTAAAATACGATACTCCAACAGAGGTTCAGAGTAAAGTTATTCCTTTAGCATTGGAAAATCAAGACCTTGTGGTAAAATCCCAAACAGGCAGTGGTAAAACGGCTTCCTTTGGTATCCCCCTATGCGAACAGTTGAATTGGGAGGAAAAGCTGCCACAGGCATTAATCCTTACACCAACTAGAGAACTGGCAGTGCAAGTTCGCGAGGATATTACCAATATCGGGAGATTTAAACGAATTAAAGCCCTGGCTGTTTACGGAAAAGAACCTTTCTCCAAACAAAAAGAGGAATTGAAACAAAAAACCCATGTTGTCGTTGGTACACCAGGGCGTGTTATCGACCACATCGAACGAGGCACACTAGTTCTAGACAAAGTACGGTATTTGATTATTGATGAAGCTGATGAAATGCTCAATATGGGATTCGTTGACGAAGTGGAAGCCATTATTAATGAACTCCCAGCAAACAGAGTTACGATGGTATTCTCTGCAACTCTACCAAAAGATGTAGAAAATCTATGCCATAAATACATGAAAACACCTGTTAACATCGAAATTAGTACGGAAGGTGTTACAACAGATACAACGGAACATTCTTTAATTGAAGTGAAAGAAGAAGCAAAAATTGCCCTTCTTAAAGACATTACCGTCGTTGAAAATCCTGATAGTTGTATCATTTTTTGTAGAACGAAGGAAAATGTCGATTATGTGTTTAGCGAATTAGAAAAAGCTGGCTATTCTTGTGAAAGACTCCATGGAGGATTAGAACAAGAAGTGCGGTTTTCCGTTATGGATGGCTTTAAAATGGGGAATTTCCGTTATCTCATTGCTACCGATGTTGCGGCTAGAGGCATTGATATTGATAATGTGACTGTCGTAATTAACTATGATATCCCAATGGAAAAAGAAAGCTATGTCCACCGCACTGGTAGAACTGGCCGGGCTGGTAATAAAGGCATTGCGATTACCTTTGCCACACCATTTGAAGGAAAATTCGTTCGGGCAATTGACAGATACATTGGCTTTGAGATACCAAAAGTCGAAGCCCCAAGGCAAGAAGAAGTGGCCAAAGGAAGATTAGCTTTCGAAGAAAAGCTAAGCGGGCGACGGGTCGTTAGAAATAATAAAACCGCCCGAATCAATCAAGGTATTACGAAACTTCATTTCAGTGGTGGTAAAAAGAAGAAGATTCGCGCAGTGGATTTTGTAGGAACGATTGCCAAGATTCCCGGTGTAACTGCAGACGATATTGGAATTATCACAATTCAAGACCAAATGTCTTATGTTGATATACTAAATGGAAAAGGTGCACTGGTTTTACAAGCATTGGAGAATACAACCATTAAAGGCAAGAAATTGAAAGTTAGCAAGGCGCTAAAATAAACTTCCATCAGAGGGGATTTACCGCCCGATTAACTGCGATAAAATAAGGTTCAATCCCTCAAAGGGTGATTATGTTAACCATAATCACCCTTTTTTCTTTAACTGCATCGTCCAAACTACCTAAAATTAGGTCTTTTAAACTATTTTTGACGAATCATTGAACTTTGTTTGAAATATTGAAAAAATCAGTCTTTTGTCCTAGTTTACCCCTTGATTCGACAGAATATTTAGCATAATATTCTGGTGTAATGATATATATCACAAGAGATAAACATCACATTTATTCAGGAGGTTTTTGTAAAATGAGCGAAAATTCTAGAACAATGGGAACTAAAAAATCTTTAGTGTTAAAAGTATCTGCCGTACTGGCTGCAACAACTCTAGTACTTGCACCTTTAACTAGCTTTGCTATTGGTGGGTTAATTGGAGGAGCGACTGACGCAGCTGGCGGAGTTGTCGGAACTGCAAAAAGTCTTGTAGGTGCAGTCGCAACAGATCCAGTTGGAACTGCCACTGGTGTTGCTGGAACCGCAACTGGTTTAGTTGGCGGAGTAGCTGGTACTGCAACTGGTTTAGTTGGTGGCGTTGCCGCTGATCCTGTAGGAGCTGCCACTGGAGTAGTTGGAAACGTTGCTGGAACTGCTACCGCTGTTGCAGGTAACCCTGTTGGTACTGCTAATGCTGTCGTTGGCGGCGTTGTTGGACCTGTGACTACTGTCGTTGGTGGAGCTGTTGCTGATCCTGTTGGTACTGCTACAGGCGTAGCTGGTAAAGTTGTCGGAACTGCTACTGCTGTTGCTGGTGCCGCTGTTGCTGACCCTGTTGGTACTGCTGCTGGAGTTGCTGGTAAAGTTGTCGGAACTGCTACTGCTGTTGCTGGTGGAGCTGTCGCTGATCCAGGCGGAACCATTACTGGTGTAGCAACAAATCCTGTTGGTACTGCTACTGGTGTTGTAAACTCTGTATTACCAGGCCTATTACCATAGAATTTGATTATTATTAAAACTCTTAAGAATAACGTCAAGTCGATATTAGCTATATTAAATTATTATTAATATAAAATCCCTAATCATATTTTTCTCTATTTTTCTCTCTTTATTTATAAATTAAAGCACTCGATGGCAGATGGCCTCGAGTGCTCTTTTTTTTGCGCATTTAAATTTTATTCTAAGGCTATGCCTAATCGAAGAAATTATTTTTTCTTCTTTATTTTTTCTTCAGCTCGTTGATTGTTCTCGGCCACTCTATATTTGACGATTTTACATATTAACTCATATGGTAGCGGCTTTTCTATCGGAAACTGCACGGCCCCTTTAGACCCTTTGTATTCTGATAATTCTTGGCTAAATGCCTCAATACCACTTGGAGCAGGATAAAAGCCAATATGCTTTTTATAGGCAGCAAAGTGAACTAAATTTCCGTGGAAATAGAATGTCGGCATTTGATAGCTAATTTTTTCTATTGCATCTGGGGCTGACTCATGGATAACCTGTCTCAACTTGTTAAGAATGGCTTGAATCTCTGGAGGAAATTGCAAAATGTACTCATCAATTGAATTAAAGCTTAGTTTGTTTCCTTCCATAATAGCTCCTTTCAAAAATATTATTCATATTAATTCTATCATTAGAGATGCTGTAAAATAAACTTGTGTATGAATGAAAATTGCTACCCTAGAATCATATAAGGTGCTTATTGTTAATAATTTTAATCCTCAATTAATTCGTAAGATTGTAAAAAATAATTGGATTATTTTTTATTATAACCCTATACTTTACTTAGGATCATTATGAAGAATGTAGATAGGAGTGCGAAAATTAATGAAATTAGATGTTGCCATTATTGGTGGAGGAATTAGCGGGCTATCAGCCGCTTTATACACTGGACATGCTGGATTAAAAACAGTTGTTTTTGACTCCGGGGAATCACAAATTAAAAAAGTTTCTACATTAAATAATAATTTAGGAACACCAGGAATTTCTGGTACTCAACTACTTGAGCAATACCAACAACAGGTAAAGGATTATGCCGAGATCAAAAATGTTACGGTGGAATCACTACAACAAGAAGCAAATGGATTCACATTTCAAGCGGATGGCGAAACCTATGAAGCCGACCGAGTAATCGTAGCGACAAATATCAATACTCAGTTACTTGAAGCTCTAGGTCTTGAAATTGGCGTAAATGAAAATATCAAAAGCGGAAAAATCAAAAAGGTGGTTGGAGTGAATTGGGAGGGAGTAACCTCAATCCCTAATCTTTATATCACTGGTTTACTTGCCGGACTCCCTAGCCAAGTCATGATTGCAGCAGGTCAAGGTGCAGCAGTTGGCATTCAAATTGCTCAAGATGTTACCGGAGATAAATACATGTGGCATGATCTCTAAAAACTAAAGTGGTCTCGTATCCATAGTTAAAAACCTCTTACAAATCAACTTGTAAGAGGTTTTTCTTTTGTGCCTAGGTGGAGAAAGATCCCATTTAACTAGTGCACGGTACTGACCTATCGGGTCTCGTTTAATTTTCACGCTTAGTAAGCTTATCATTACGTTTGGGACTTGTAACATCTAGAATATCCAGTAAAAATACGAAAATTGGAATTCCGACAATCAGTCCCCACACTCCAAAAAAGTGCTCTCCAAATATTAGTACGATAAAGGTATAAAAAACCGGTAAGTCTGTTTTAGATGACATAAGTTTAGGATTCAAAATATAAGCTTCAAGTCCATGTACCACCATAATCGTTATGATGATATAAACAACATATGCGAAACCACCAATTGTATAAGCTATGGCACAAAGCGGTAGTAGCGAAACAATCACACCTGCTACTGGAATTAAGCCTAGGAAAAATATCATGATGGATAATCCTAATAGCTGTGGAAAGTCCAAGAACCATAATGCCAGTGTCGTAATAACACAGTTGACAATTGCGATAATAAATTGGGCTTCAAGTACCTTACCAAACGTTCTTACAAACTTGCTACTGAAAAAGGCGATTTCCTGATAAAACGGAGCGACCTTACTATATTTAAATTGAGCAGTAAACACGATAAGCTTTTGCTTTTCTAATAAAAAGAACAAACTCAACATAAGTGAAATAAACACTTGAAGGGCCAATGAACTAATATCCGTAAAGGATTTGACAAGAAAATTTACTCCCTGCTCCAAATAGTTCGTGATCCCGTTACTTTTAATCATTTGCACTAAATAATTAAAAATAGCATTGTCATGGGGTTTTAAATAAAAAACTTCGAGTTGAATAATTAATTGCGAGATTTCAATAGTAATAACTGGAAGATACTTGATGAGTCCATATGTTAATAGACCAATAATCGTGATATACGAAAACAGAACAGTAAACTGTCGATTTAATGGAACTTTTAGGGTAACAACATTTACTAGTCGGTCCATTAAGAAAGAAAAGATAAACGTTAAAAGGATTACATTGATCATGCTTTTTAATGTAATTAAGATTAATACCATGATTAAAAAAATAATCATTCTTTTAAAACTATTCGATTTAAGGAACTTATTAATATTTTCCATCTATTTTCAATAGGACCTCCAATACTAAAGGAAAAATAAACCTAAAATAATTTTAACATATCATTATCATTTAAGATATATTCCATAGCACTACAAACAGAAAAAGATTCTGTTTTCTAGTTTATCTCTATTTCAAAGTCCTGTTTAAAAAAGCTTTCGTTCGTTCGTTTTTCGGGTTGGTTAACAACTCAGTTGGAGGACCAGATTCAATAATCTCGCCGTTGTCCATAAAAATAACCCGGTTGGCAACTTCTTTGGCAAATCCCATTTCATGTGTCACTACGATCATTGTCATATGCTCTTCAGCTAGTTTCTTCATTACTTGCAATACCTCGCCAGTTAACTCTGGGTCCAATGCTGATGTTGGTTCATCAAACAAGAGTATTTCCGGATTAACCATTAAGGCGCGAGCTATCGCAACTCTTTGTTTTTGACCACCAGATAGCTTTGCTGGTAAAGAGTCCGCCCGATCAGAGAGGCCAATTTTTTCAAGAATTTCATTGCACCGTTTTTGAACTATTGTTGCTGATTCTTTGTGCACTAGTCGAGGTGCTAGCTCAAGATTTTCCTTAACTGTCAGATGCGGAAATAAATTGAAATGTTGGAAAACCATCCCCATCTTGGAGGTAATCTGCTTTATTTCCTGGGGTTTTGAATAAACGCCATCTTTTACTAAATATTTGTCTGAAACCTTGATACTCCCACCATTCACCTCTTCAAGGTGAACCAAACCTCTGAGCATGGTACTTTTCCCAGATCCGGAGGGGCCGATTACAGCCACTACATCATTTTTGTTTACATCGAAAGTAATCTGTTTGAGTACTTCAAGATTTCCATACGACTTTTTAAGATTCGAAACTTCCATAATAGCCACATTCACCACCCCTTTCTATTCAAATTTAAACCGCTGTTCGACCCATTTGAAGAAAATGGTTAAAACAAGCGTCATAATAAGATAGATAATCCCCGCCACGAAGAAGGGAACAATTGTAAAATCTCGGTTTACCGCTGTCTGGGCAAAGTGTAATAATTCTGGAACAGCTACTGCATAGAGAAGTGCCGTATCCTTTACTAGTGTCACAGATTCGTTTGACACAGCGGGAAGAGCGATGCGGAACATTTGCGGCAAAACAATTCTGGTTGTTGTTTGCCATTTACTTAAACCAAGAACTTGAGCTGCCTCATATTGTCCTTTATCGATTGCCAAAAGCCCGCCTCGAAAAATTTCTGCAAAATAAGCTGCGTAATTCAATATAAATCCCAAACAGGCTGCGAAAAAGCGATCAAAAACTAAATATTCACCAACTATCGGGATCATCGGCAATCCAAAGCAGATAAACAGCAGTTGTAATAAAAGTGGTGTACCACGCATTACGTAAACATAGCTTTGAGCTAACCAGGATAACGGCTTGAAGCTACTCTTTACTGCCAGCGTTAAGCTAAAACCGAGGGGAATCGCTACCACTATGCAAATAAAAAATAACAGGACAGTCATCTGCGCCCCTTCTAGCATCGGCTTCAGAATTGACATAATATAATCAAATGACATACTAGAATTCCTCCAAAAACAAAACAGGGTTCCCAATGGAAATCCTGCTCTGCTTATATTCACCATTATTTTAGAACTTTATCTTCACCAAACCATTTTTTCGAAATTGAAGCTGCTGTGCCGTTTTCATTAAGTTCATCTAAGGCTTTTTGTAGCTTTTCAAGGAGCTGTTCATTTCCCTTTTTAACCCCAATACCATATTCTTCAGGAGCAAGAGATTCATCAAGTACTTTAAAAGTTTCTTTCTCCTTGGTCATATAATAATTAATGACGATTTCGTCAATAACTACGGCATCCAAACGGCCGCTCTTTAAATCATTTAACGCAAGTACATTATCTGTAAACTCAGTTACTGTTTTAATTTTTGATTTAATAGGATGATCATTTAAAGCATCAGAGGCTGATGATAGCGATTGGAGCCCCACCACCCTACCTTCTAAATGGGCTAATTTTGTCAGTTTTGAGTCTGACATTGTAACAACTACCTGAGCATTTTTCAAATACGGTTTGGTAAAAAGCACCTTTTCTTTTCTCTCATCTGTTATCGTGTACCCGTTCCAAATCAGGTCAATCCGGCCACTACTTAACTCTGACTCTTTTGTTTTCCAATCAATAGGTTGAAATTCTACTGTTGCACCCATTTGTTCGGCTGCAGCTTTAGCATAGTCAATGTCAAAACCAACAATTTCATTCTTCTCATCTCGAAATCCCATTGGTGCAAATTTGTCGTCGATTCCAATCACTAATGTGTCATCTTTTTCTGTATCCTTTGATGTAGAACCCGAGCAGCCTGCAAGGAGAAAGAACAATGATGACAATACTAATATAATAGTTGCTAACCGTTTCATTTGAGTAAACCACCTTTAATCATATTATGGCGTGCTTTAGTACGTTAACATATTAGTATATTACCATATTGAAACGTTATTTAGCTATAATTTTTTTAGAAAAATTAAACCACACAATTTGATTGATTATTATTTAAGGAAGTGTTCAACTTGCCTTCCTAAGCATGGGCTTACCAAAAAATTGTGTGGTGATATTCTGGAGTCGGACATTCCTGCCCAGAAGTCGGACATTCCTGCCCAAAAGTCGGACATTCTTGCCCAAAAGTCGGACATTCTTGCCCAAAAGTCG
>CALCRD010000528.1 GCA_937894355.1 uncultured Bacillus sp. | reverse complement strand
ATTTTAAAAATAAGAACCTTAACAATGCTTTCGCATTCTAAATTGATATAGTAAAATTATCGTTAATAAAAACAGCAAATTAAAAGAGGTTCTAAATGGAAAATATAAAAGAAATAGATACACTCTTTATGTATGAAGCAATAAAGGAAGCTCATAAAGCAGCGGAAATTGGTGAAGTGCCAATCGGAGCTGTGCTTGTTCTGGACGGCAAAATTATTTCTCGGGGGTATAATCTCCGCGAGACAAACCAAAATGCATTAGCTCATGCAGAATTATTGGTCATAGATGAGGCCTGTAAAAGGTTGGGAACATGGAGGCTCGAGGACGCCACTTTGTACGTGACGTTAGAGCCATGTCCAATGTGTGCTGGGGCAGTCATTTTATCCCGAATAAAACGAGTAGTGTTCGGAGCAACAGATCCCAAGGGAGGGTGTGCTGGGACTTTTATGAATTTACCGGAGGATGAGCGTTTTAATCATCGCAGTGAAGTTGTCCAAGGGGTTTTGGAAAAAGAGTGCGGTGAGCTACTATCAGCTTTCTTTAGAGGAATTCGCCAGCGGAAAAAGAAAGAAAAGCAGCAACTAAAACTTGATTAATTTACCTTACAATAATTTACATCCAAATCACATTGCAATTTTTGCCGAATGCTAGTATACTCTTAATTACCGTGCTAAGCGGGGAGGTAGCGGTGCCCTGTACTCGCAATCCGCTCTAGCGAGGCCGAATTCCCTTCCTGAGGCTGGTCGACTGTAGGGCTGCCTTAAGTAAGTGGCGTTGACGCCCGGGTCCTGCGCAATGAGAATCCATGAACCATGTCAGGTCCGGAAGGAAGCAGCATTAAGTGGAAGCTCTCATGTGCCGCAGGGTTGCCTGGGCCGAGCAAACTGCTTAAGTAACGCCTATGGTCGTCAGTCGACGGAGGGTGCACGGTACATATTTGCATGCTAAGTCCATTTCGATGATTCGGAATGGACTTTTTTTGTTCTTGTACATTTCTTTTTTCACTTTGTAAAATTGAAATTGATTACGTTATAATAGAGAAGATATTATTAATGGAAAGGGGCGGTGTCAGTGAGTTATCAAGCTTTATATCGTGTTTGGCGTCCTCAAGCATTTATTGATGTTGTCGGGCAAGAACACATTACAAAGACTTTGCAAAACGCCCTGCTTCAGCAAAAGATTTCCCATGCTTACCTATTTTCAGGCCCGCGTGGTACAGGAAAAACGAGTGCCGCGAAAATATTAGCCAAAGCCGTCAACTGTGAAAGGGCCCCTATTAGCGAACCCTGTAATGAATGTGCTTCATGTAAGGGAATTACAGATGGCTCTATCCCTGATGTTATCGAAATTGATGCTGCATCTAATAATGGCGTTGAAGAAATAAGGGATATTCGTGATAAAGTAAAATATGCTCCAAGTTCGGTTCGTTATAAGGTCTATATAGTCGATGAAGTACATATGCTTACAATCGGAGCTTTTAATGCTCTACTTAAAACTCTTGAAGAACCACCTAAACATGTTATTTTTATCTTGGCAACTACTGAACCCCATAAAATTCCATTAACCATTATTTCAAGATGCCAACGTTTTGATTTTAAGCGGATTACTTCAAAAGCGATTGTAGGTAGAATGAAATTAATCGCCGATGAATCAGGTGTTAAATGTGAGGAACAGGCACTTCATATTATCGCCAAAGCAGCAGAAGGCGGAATGAGGGATGCCTTAAGCCTATTGGATCAATCCATCTCGTTTAGTCAAGATGGTGTCACGACCGAGGATGCCTTGACAGTAACAGGTTCTGTTTCCCAAAGCTTTTTAAACGAACTTGCGCAAGCAATTAATGACCAAGATGTTGCGAGTGGATTAGAATCTTTGAATCATTTGCTAGCGAATGGTAAAGACCCATCAAGGTTTATTGAGGATTTTATTTTTTACTATCGAGACATGCTATTATATAAAGCAGCCAAATTATTAGATGAATCAATGAATGATGGGGATTTTAAAAATATTGCTGATCAAGTTCAAATTGATTCTATTTACCAACTGATTGAAATTTTAAATAAAGCTCAAACAGAAATGCGCTGGACTAATCATCCAAGGATCTTTTTAGAAGTAGCTATCGTAAAGCTATGTCATTTAGGACAGGCGGCTAAAATAGAATCAAGTTCAGATATAGAAAAGTTAGCAAAGAAAATTGAACAACTTGAAGAAGAACTAAGAGAAATAAAGCATTCTGGTGTACCTGTGAATAATGAACAAGTAAACCATGTGCAAAATAAACCGCAAAGACCTTCACGTAAAGGGTTTCAAGCTCCTGTAGGGAAAATAAATGAAATTCTAAAGCAAGCAACTAAAGCTAATTTAACCTTGGTTAAAAGTAAGTGGGGTGAAATGCTCGGTCAGCTTGCAAAAAAACAAATGCGCTCACTTGCGGCATTACTAAATGAAGCTGAGCCAGTTGCGGCATCAGAGTCAACCTTTATAATTAAGTTTAAATATGAGCTCCATTGTCAAATGGCGATGGATAATATTAAGTTTGTTGATACAGTTTCAAAAATAATGGAAGATATAATTGGAAAAAAGATTCAAATTGTAGGCGTTCCAGAAGATCAATGGCATAATATACGAGAGAAATACCTATCAGAGCAACACATGGATTCTCCTCAAGAGGGACAAGAAAAGAAAGAGGATCCGCTAATTGCCGAAGCTAAAAAGCTTTTTGGTGAAAATCTGGTAGAAATAAAGGAATAAATAAAACGGAGGTTTTTTACTATGCGTGGAATGGGAAATATGCAAGGCATGATGAAACAAATGCAAAAAATGCAAAAGCAAATGATTAAAGCACAAGAAGAGTTAAACGAAAAGAAAATTGAAGGTTCAGCTGGTGGCGGTATGGTAACGGTTATTATTACCGGAGACAAAAAAGTGGTAGATGTGCAAATTAAGCCAGAGGCAGTTGATCCTGACGATATTGAAATGTTACAGGATTTAGTATTAGCTGCTACCAATGACGCTTTGAAAAAAGTGGAGGAGATAACAAACAACACTATGGGGCAATTTACCAAAGGAATGAATCTCCCTGGAATGTTCTAGGAGGAATTAGTAGATTATGCATTATCCGGAACCGATATCTAAGCTGATTGACAGCTTTATGAAATTACCTGGAATAGGTCCAAAAACGGCATCAAGACTAGCTTTTTATGTACTCGGAATGAAGGAAGATACTGTTCTGGACTTTGCGAAAGCATTAGTAAATGCAAAAAGAAATTTGACCTATTGTTCAGTTTGCGGTCATATTACTGACCAAGATCCATGTTATATATGTGAGGACAAACGTAGGGATAAATCGATTATTTGTGTTGTTCAGGACCCAAAAGACGTCATTGCTATGGAAAAAATGAAGGAATTCTCCGGGTTGTATCATGTGTTACATGGTTCTATTTCGCCAATGGAAGGAATTGGTCCTGAGGATATTAAAATTCCCGAGCTATTGAAAAGACTTCATGACGAAACAGTGAAAGAGGTAATCCTTGCTACAAACCCCAATATTGAGGGAGAGGCAACAGCCATGTATATTTCTCGGCTTTTAAAACCATCGGGGATTCTAGTTACAAGGATTGCTCATGGTTTACCAGTTGGTGGAGACTTAGAGTATGCTGATGAAGTTACCCTGTCTAAAGCAATGGAAGGTCGAAGAGAGGTATAATAGGAACCCTGTGATAAAAGAGACATTAGTAAGAACTCTTTATTATTGCGTATTGGGATTTTCCTTAAGCTAAAGTAATTGGAGGAATCACCATGTTTTTTCAACGGAAAAGTCGTCTTCGCAGAGATTTCGATAAGAAGCTTCTAGATCAACTACAAGATTTGAGGAACAATCGAATCAAACAAAAGACACTTGTCGAAAGGTGTTTTGATCCAACAAAAGATATAATTCACGAAGCAAAATTAGCCGAACTCAAATACTTTTATCTTATTAAAGAAGCTAAAAGTAGAAAGTTATCATTAAAAAATTAATGTTTATCCCCTTACTATGGTCTTTTTATTAGAACTTGTACATATATATCTAGTACAAGTTACTATGGTAAGGGGGTTTAATTTTTTTGGAACCTGTTTTCGTTATCTCGATCATCGTCGGACTAGTGTTATTATTACTCCTTATTGGCACGCCGTTTAAACCAATCAGATACATTGGACAAGGCATGATTAAGCTTTTGATTGGAGCAATGTTTTTGTTTTTCTTAAATACCATAGGAAATCATTACGGAATCCAAGTACCTATAAATTTGGTTACATCAGCCATTTCAGGCTTCCTTGGTATTCCAGGTTTGGTTGCTCTAGTTGCTGTTCAGACATGGATTATATAATCTCTTTATTTCCCCGTCATTCTATGACGGTTTTTTATTTTTCATTTTGAAGTTATGGAGTAGAAATAAAAAATCTGTATTTGTGTTGACAATAAAAATTAAACATGGTAAATTATTAAGCGTCGTCAAAAACGGTGAAGAATAAAACAAAAAAACATTTCAAAAAAATGTTTGACAGAAAAAAGATAAAATGATATATTAATAAAGTCGCTTCACGGCGGTGCGAAAAATTGCTCTTTGAAAACTAAACAAACAAACGTCAACAATATTATTTTTT
>CALCRD010000527.1 GCA_937894355.1 uncultured Bacillus sp. | reverse complement strand
GCGTGAGTCATAAACATTTTCTTATGATCTTCAAATAGTTCAGACGTAATTTGATGCAAGATTGGTGTATTGATTTCATCAATGTAAGAACGAATTTCGGCTTCCATGCTCTCAATGGACTCAGGAGCGACTTCGATAAATTCTCCTAAATCAACTTCTCCTTCTTCAGCTAAACGATAGCTTGAAATGGTCATTTGAACCTTTCCGTTGTATTCAGAAGCATCACCAGAGATATGCAATAGGGATCCTGTTTTAAAAATGGTTAGAATTTCTTCGACACTTCTACTTCCAAAACCGTTATTCCATAGTTTACTTTCAATCATTTTGTGTTTTTTCGCTAAAGTAACATTAAGGTACGGATCACCTTTTTTTGTTTTTTCAGTTTTAACTTCTTTTATAAGGCAAAATCCTTCGAAGGATTCGCCTGGTACAACTTCTAATAAACAAGTTATCGGCATAATTTGACCCCCAATTGCGATTTTGAAAGAACGTATGTTTTTATTAATTATAGCATGTAAGGTAATCTTGAGGTTCATAACTTGTTTAATAAAAGGTAATTTGCCCGATCATTGTATATACTGAAGCTAAGAAAAGAAATTGTGAAACGCATCGATGGTGTAATTCCAAGGAGGAGAAAAAAAGAGAAGGGAATGGAAAAAAGTTATGAGAAAAAATTTGATATTGGAAGAAATTAAGAAAGAAATACAAGAGAAAATAGCACTCATAAACTTTGAGAATTTAGAAGTGAAACAAGAAGAAATACGGAAATTATTTGATTTTCTACAATCATTAGATAAGCTGCCCTTCGAGAGCTACAACAATCCCCAACAGCTTGAGGAAAACACTGTCAATCAACCCATATTAGACAAAACAGCCACAAATGAAGAAAGCCATTTTGAAGAAAAAACTGACAAAGAATCTGTAATTGGCAAAGTCTTTCGTTTTGATCGGAAATTACGAGGAGGCCTGATACCTGACCTCGATGGAGGGTACATCATTCCAGAAAAAATGGTCCGAGACATGAATGCCGATGATGGCGATTTGGTACGGGTGATATCGGAGAGGGATGGAACCGAACAAAAGCTCTACAACTTTGAATTAGTGGAAAAAAGTAATGTCCCAAATACGAGCCGGGTAGAGCTTAGATTTTGCAAGGTGGAAAAAGAAGCAGGAGAACTAATTGTAAGGGAAAGCCAGGGTAGAATGATTAAATTAGACGAGGTACCTTATACTTTTATCCTCAGGGAAGGGGATAAGTTGATCTATCATTTAGATAAAGGGGATATTGTTGATATAGCCTATTACAAGGCAAATCCTATGACAATGAAAGTGATTTATAAATATGAAATAGAAGAACCTCTTGCCCCAACATCCGAGCAAAAGCGACTAATATCCAATGCGAGAAAAGATAAAGGAATTCTTGATGAAAAAACAGAATTGCAATACCCTGTGGATCTTGCTTTGTTTCAAAACAAGCGTGTGTTGATTGTAGGGGGAGAGAATCGTCATGCAGATTATATTGATGTGTTCGATTCCTTGAATATTGGGCTGGAAACCATGACAGGAAACGAAGGAGAAAAGCGTTTGGGACCTTCCATAAATCGAGCTGATGTAGTTGTCATCGTTATAGGAGAGGCCAGGCACGCAGCTTCCATTCAAACTGTGAAATGGTGCAAGGAAAAGGGCAAACCTTTTGCGACTACATATGAAAACGGCATTCAATCGGTTTTGCTTTGTGTGGAAGAAGCCATTAAAAAGGGAGTTGAATTAAATCTTTTTGGTGAAGTTAGTTAATATATATATTTGTAACGATAATAAAGGGAGAGGTAAGCGAAATGGCAGAAAAAATTAATTTTGAAATCACAAAACATATCTCAGTCCTTTCTGAATCAGCTAAAGGATGGAAAAAGGAACTTAACCTTATCAGCTGGAATGGAAGAGAACCTAAATATGACATTCGGGAATGGGATCCAAACCATGAAAAGATGGGTAAAGGTATAACAGTAATGAAGAGATGGACAAGCTGAAGGAAGTATTGGATGAAATTTGTTGAGTATATATCAATTCTTAACAATAGCTACTTACCATATTTGTAGACCCCGTATGAATTTGTTTCACAAGGTTACCAACAACTTTGTGAAACAAATTTTTTAAATTTCCAAAACCTTTTCATTTAAGTACTCTTTGTTGGATATTATGAATCTAGTTTATTTTTTTCACTTTCCTTGTCCGAATAACTATTGTTATTAAAAAACGAACGTTCATTTATCTGTATATATACTTTAATGAACGCTTTTTGTTATAATAAGAGGAAAATAGAGAGGAATGAGGTAATTTGGCAGGTAAAAA
The DNA here is from genome assembly GCA_937894355.1 of uncultured Bacillus sp. Taxonomy (GTDB): domain Bacteria; phylum Bacillota; class Bacilli; order Bacillales; family Cytobacillaceae; genus Bacillus_BU. The sequence continues at coordinate 2,343 of CALCRD010000527.1, read as the reverse complement.
ATTTGGTTATGTTCGCATCAGTTCCAAGGATCAAAATGAAATTCGTCAAATTGAATCATTGATACAAATTGGAGTAGATGAACGCGATATTTTTATAGATAAACAGTCAGGAAAAAATTTTGACCGTCCAGAGTATCAGTTGTTAAAACGTATGCTTAGAAAAGGAGATGTTCTTTATCTTCACTCCCTTGACCGTTTTGGTAGAACGAAAAGTGGTATTCTTGAAGAATGGAATGACATCACTAAAAATATTCGGGCAGATATTGTTGTTATGGATATGCCTTTATTAGACACCACCAAATTCAAGGATAGCTTAGGTTCTTTTATTTCAGACCTTGTATTACAAATTCTTTCTTGGATGGCGGAAGAAGAACGTGATCGAATCCGAAAACGGCAGCGTGAGGGAATTGATTTAGCTTTGCAAAATGGCGTAGCATTTGGTCGACCTAAAGTGCAGGTTACAGAAGAATTTAAAGAAATCTATAGCCGTTGGAAAGTAGGAGAGATGACTGCTGTTAAAGCCATGGGGGAATTAGGTGTAAAAAAGACGACTTTTTATAAATTAGTAAAGGAGTATGAAACGGCTTATTAAAAGTAATTATGTAAATATGCAGAAACTCATCAAAAAAGCAGGGTGGAAATTTAAGTAAAGTGGCGATTTTGCGGTAAATTGTAACTAATTTTATGTAAATTTTAAAATTATTTACATATTAGCTAATATGAGGCTACAACAGTAGAAGTGTAGTGGTCAAAATATATCCAAAATTATTCCAAAACGAGGTAACTTTCTTAGAATTAGGTTTCTAAGAAGGTAGGGTGTCAGTTAATTACAATGTAATTTCGGTTTTAATAGGATTTTTAGAGTATTTTTGATCATATCCATTACCCCAAATTGGGAAAATTCCCTCTTAACATGTCATTTTACACACCTAATAAAGAATGTGACAATTTAGAAAATAAACAGGACTATAGTAAAATTTTACTAAAATTGTAGTATTATTTAACTATAATATTTTAGGGGTGGTGTGTTTGCATTTATTCTCCAAAAAATTTCTTTTACATTCAGTAAAGGAGATGAGCATTTATTTAGGAATTGTTGTACTTATATTATCTGGTTTATTATTTGCTTATCTTTATTCTAGACCTAATGAGAGTGAACTTGAGAAATTAGAAACTAAATTAACAAATAATAAAGAAATAAACAAATATTTCCTTTCTTTAAATTTTAGTAAAAATGAAGAAATGGAAGTAGTTTCTGATAAGGGATATAAAAGCTATCCTTACTATGTACTAGCAGATTATGATAACAATTTTTATGTACTTTCAGATAAAGAGAAATATAATGTCTTTTTAAAAGTAGTTAAATCTATTGAAGATGAAATAGGTTCAATTTCTGTGAAATGTGGTAAGAAAAAATATTGTAGTATTGTTAAAATACAGGTATTTAACATTGATTACAGTGATAATTCGGATTCTTTTATGTTTGACACGAATAGTGAAGAAATAATCCATTTTTATGAAGATAATGAAAGAGAATTTCAAATGGAGTATTTATTTACTGAATAAATTGATGACTAATTATTTGTCATAAATAAAAAAAGAAAGTAAGGTGTCGATATTGGAAAATCCCGTTGCAAGAGTTTTAAGATCAATTGCTTTCATAGAGATTGCCGCAGGAATCATAATTGGATTAATTCTAGGGAATAACGAAGATTTGTATGGATACTCAACAGACTATTCTGTTGTCCTTCTTTGGTCAGCCGCAGGATTTATTTCAGGTATGTTATTTTTTGGTTTTGCAGAAATAATTGATAAACTACATAGTATTGACTTAAAATTAGGAAATTCCAATATTGACATTAATAATGAAAATGAAACTAATCCAGACAAAAAAGTTTACACTCGAAAAGAAGCTTCAGAATTATATCAATCTATAATGACAGATAAAAAGGAGTAAATTATAAAGAGGAGTGATTCCATTGAAAAAATTAATCTCTTTATCTATTATACTCGCTATGTTGTTCCTAATGTCAGGTTGTAAAACAGAAGGTGTTGACGCAACACTTTATAAAGATGGAGAAGAAGCTATCAATATTATTAATAAATCTTTTGAAACAAAACAAAAGATACTAACTAATGCCGATTCAAAGAGGATGCAAAATTTTTTTGAAGAATACGAGTATCCTGATGACGAGAGTTTTAAAAACAAAGATGAGGAATTTGCTTATTGGGTGGCTGCGTTAGAAATAACAAGTAGAAGATATATAGAATTTTCAGATGACTACACCCTTACCGAAGAACAAGAAGTAATTGATAACTATCACACTGTATTAGAAAAACTAC
>CALCRD010000526.1 GCA_937894355.1 uncultured Bacillus sp. | reverse complement strand
TGAAAAAAACGAGCACATTCTTTTTGTGGATTCAATCTCAATATATGAGACTTTTGAAACGGAGAAACAATTTGTTTTAATATACGATTCGCAAATACCACCGGCGCCTCAACTTGTTAGTGTTGATAATGAGCTTGTTGGTGCTCTAAGATTAAAATGGAATATTATAGAAGAAAAACCTATACTCTTTTATAAAATTTATCGAACAATGGGTATCATAGATCAATGGTCCCATGTGGCGACAGTTTATGATGATAATAATTGGGTAGATTCTACAGTAACTCTAGGGGATGAGTACAGTTATTATATAACAGCAGTTGACTATGCACAAAATGAATCATTTGCTTCTGAATTTAAAAATGGAATAGCCGTTTCTCCGCCTAAACCTTTAATAATATCTCCTTCAAACGAATCTTTGTTTGTTGATAAACCTGTAACATTTTTTTGGGAGTATGAGGCTGATTATGTAGGCGACTTTGAACTTCAAATAGCTAGAAATAATTTATTCGATAACGATACCATATCTATTAGCACTGATCAAGTTCAGTATGATTATTATAGGGAAGTAGTAGATTCAGGGAATAAATTTTTATACAATATTGGACTACCTGATGGTGTGTGGTTTTGGCGGGTTCGTGCTTTATATGATTATGGCTCGTTTAGTCCATTTAGTGATGTAGGTTCCATTGTTTCGGCAAATACTAAGTGTTGGTCAAAGATATTAACACCTCGTGCTCAAATTAGAAGTTATAATAGCACAAAGGAACCTATTCATCTTATGCCGACATTTATAGTATCGCCAAAAATTTTAGATCGCAGAAATAGTTCGCCTAAGATAGATGTAACCTTTGTTCTTAGTAAGCCAGCTAAGGTTAGAATATATCTAATAAACTTGCGTGGAAAGATTGTTGAAGTTTTATTAGAAAGTGAGCACATTAATGCAGGTAGTTATCGCTATGATTTTACCCTTCCAGAAAGGTTAGCTGCTGGAATGTATTTCGTGTATTTTTCAGCTAATGACAAAGGTTTTGAGCAAAAAATAAATCAACGGTTGCTTATATTTTGATAGGGGGGTGAAATAATTGTATTTTGAAGGTCGAGGGACTTGGCACAAGATATTTGTTTTACTTGCAGTATTATGGTACATTTCCTTGACAATAGAAGCAGCTGATATTGGATTTCAAGGTACAGCTAGATTTAGGGTTATTTATGCCCCTGATCTAGAAGATAACTTAGAGGCTTTTAACAGATTTACATTGAAAACTAGAATTATAGGTGCACCAATAACGCTTGTAACAAATACAACTATCTCAAATGAATACTTTTATAATCAACCGAGAAAATATAATTTGTTTTTTACTCATGTGGGAGCCTCTATTAAAACCTCCTTTTTATCAAATCCTTTTACATTGGGTATAGGAAGGCCGTATGATCATGGGTTAAACCCTTATCTTTATACAACAGGTGGTTATAGTAGAAACCCGACTACTCAGACTATCAGAGTAGATAAATTGACATTAGGATCATTCAGTGCCAAAGGTTTTTTGACATGGAAAGGAAATATGTTTTCGCCTGTATGTGGTTTAGAAATAACTTCTTCCTCTAACAAAGATATTACTAAGTTTTCCTTTGTATCCTCACAAATTAAAACACATTGGACAGCACCTTTTCCCGATAAAAAAGAACTTTCTAGTCTACTAGAATTTACCCGAGAGTTGCCTTTTGGTATGGTTAATGGTTTACTTGGTTCATTTCATAAAGATGATATTATTGATAATGAAAGTGCCGGTAATATAAAACAATTAAGAGTATGGTTAAGAAAAATATACGGACTAGAATTGGATATAATCTGTCGCGATTATAGCCCTGTTTTTAACCCTACATACCGTGATAAAACAAATCGACATGTATTCGGTTACTCTTGGGTTGCTAACCAACAAGTTAGATGGAATCCCATAGACCAATACTATGGGCAAAGAGGATTGTATATCTTCTCATCTACAATGATTCCCGGATTAGGGAAATTAATCTTTAATAGTGAGTACTATTTAGAACAAGATGCATATCGTGATTTGACATTCATTCAAAAGTTAAACGATACAAAAAGTATTAAGCTAGATGGTTCATATAAAAGGCATAGGTTTTCTTTTGTTTACAACCACAAAATCTCAATTTTAGAGCCGGAAACAAAACTTTGGGGTGAAACAAGTTCCTCAGAATTACTTTTTTCAGTCTGGAAACAAACTTTAATTGGAAATACAAATAATACAGTTAAATTAACCCAATATAAAGGTAATGGTATAGATAAAACACTTGATGGATTGACTAATATCAATTATGGCTGGGAAAGTATCTTAGATATTAATGTTTCATCTACCGTCATAAGAGGGTTTTTACAAGGAGCAAAATTTCTTTTTGGTTTTTCTATATATGATAGAGATTTCGGGAATCTCGACAGTGGAAAACTTCTTTATAATTATTTTGGTTATGAACAAACGTTGAAAGGAGGGCTAAATGTTCAAGCGCGGATATCTTTTCCTAATATAGATGAAAAAAAGTATCAGGGTATATCTCTACCTTTAATAGGTTTTTATGAACTTAAAGAAGCTCAATTAGTAGAAATCTCTGGAGAGGATACAAGAGTTTTTGATAACTGTTTTATTATTTCATATACGTTACCGTTTTGAGATGGTGAAATGTAAAATTATATTTTGGGAGGTTTTTAAATGTTAGTTGGACTGAGGCGTATAACAGTTGGTTTATTCGTGACGATAACAATATTTATTGTTTTTTTCTTTTTCCAAGCTAGCTATGCAGGTAATCAAGAACCTGAATTAGTGTTAAATTGGGAGTTTAGGGAAGGGAAAGGTTCCTTAATTAAGGATAGTTCTGGGAACGGTTATGATGGTATTATGATCGGAGGCAAATGGGTAAAGTTTGGAGAAGCCCATGCCGTTGAATGGATCGACGGCTCTATTGGTGGTATCGTCTTAAATTATGAGTCGTATGATAAGTTAAATATTGATGACGCAATTACAGTTGAAATGTGGATAAAACTTACGGAATTTCATGAGGGAAATATCTATGGCGATCATAGAGACTGTGACTTTATAGCACAAGATGGGACTTGGCGACTCAGAATTTATCCTGATGGAACTATGGATGTTGGAATATGTATTGGTAAAAGCTCAAGTTTTATTGGTCTTGGTAGCAAGAAAGGGAAAATACCCCTCAATAAATGGAACCATATCGCTTGGTCTTATGATAGTAAAACAAGAGCATTTACTTCTTATATAAATGGAAAGCCTTATGGGAGGGTCTTCAATCCTGAATATACAGATGATTTTAGGCTAATAACAAACAAATATGAGTTTGCAATTCGACCGGATTTGACAAAAGGTCTAGGAAAAAAAGCAAATGATAATTTTATCGGGGCAATTGGTGGAGTAAAAGTATGGAAAGGGGTAAAGAGTAGTTTTGATTTAGGTAGACTATCTGAGCTTGAAAGGCAATGAAGAACAAAGTATATTGAATATAAAAATTCGTGAATGGCAGCTGTTGAACAGCAACAATACATATAAAAAATTTGGTTGTTACTTTAAAAGTTATGGAAGATGGCTCTGTCTCTCGAAAAAAGGCAAAATTTTAACACTACCCAAAGGTTTTATCAAGGCAGAAGCAGAGACTCTGGCTCTGTAATAGATGACCCTAAAGGAAGTATAATGAAATAAAACGGCAATTATACCTAGGGTTATATCAAGAGATGAAAAATAGCATCAAACAAACCAAAGGTTTAACTCGCCTATGTCGCAAAAAATGTACATAACAATAATATCAACGACTCAGATATATGGAGCTTAAAGAGATACCTATTAACATTTTATACTGAATCTTAGGCAAAAACAGGAAGCATTTTGCATGGTTCGGGTGATGTTTGATGCAGGATGGAATGTCATATTGCAAGGTGTTATTTCAAACGGTTTGAAAATGGGTAGCCAGGAAATTTCTTTTGCTTCCTTTTGAACCGCGACGAAAAGGGTGAGTAATAGCTGATATATCTAGCGCAAGAGCAAAAAACGCAAGGTAATATAGTTAGTTCCTGGACTAATACCATTTTTCAAGATCCACAACTTTGGTGTTTTAATATTTGACTAAACAACTCGTTCCTTTGTTATTGGCAGGGTTATTATTTATAGACCCTGCCCCTTGAATAGGCCTTTTGTTTGTATTAACTACATAAATAAATTTCTAGGGGGGGTGGCTATGAATAAAAGCAGACTTTTATTTTTCGCGAGTCTAATTTTGCTTTTAATAGGTAATATTTTTGCAAGCGATGCTAACCTCGTATTGGAATGGAAGTTTGACAATAATGATAACCAATTGATTGCTCAAGATAGTAGCGGAAATAGTTTTGATGGTCAAATAAATAATGGAACCTGGATCAGACGAAATGCAGGCCATGCAATAGAATGGGCGGATGAACCTGGCGAAGGAATTACTTGTCTTTATTCAAACGGCTCAATACTAGATATAAAAAAACAGGTGTCGGTAGAGGTAAAAGTTAAATTGTATGAATATCCAGCAAGCGGTTATACAGTTATCGCTTCAGGAGGAGGCTGGCAAATTCGTGTTACTGATGCTGATTTTCGTGTAGCTATACAAGTAGAAGGCGATGATTGGCCGATAGCAAGGTGGAACTTTAGAAAGATTCCATTGAATGAATGGGTTCGTATTGGTTTTTCGTGGGATGAAAATGAAGGGATATTGTGTTTGTATATGAATGGTGTAATGGAAAAAGAGTATTCCCTTTTCCAGAACGTAACTCTTCGGGATCTTGATCCATCTGGTGATTATGGAAACTATGGCATCAGGGTTCGCCCTAAAGGTGCTGCTTGGAGTCAATTCAGTGGTGCAATAGATGATTTTAGAATATGGGAAGGTATTAGAACAGACTGGATAGATTATTGGGAACCACCTGCCGAAGTTAATAATCTTAATATAGATCGAACAGATGATGGAGCAGTTCTAACATGGGAAAAAGCATATTGCGTGGATGGCACCGATGCCGCTTCCTATAATATATATAGGTATTCTCCTGGTAACAATGAGGAGAGAGAACTTATTTCTAGTGTCACAGGTTTTACTGCACTGGATCCAGATTGTGGTAGGAAAAAATGGAATTATGCAGTTACAGCCTTGGATCAATATGGTAATGAAGGAGCCGAAACTGTAGTATTATTGCCAGGAATTGGAAGTATACGGGGTAGAATAGGATGTTTAGAAGAGGGTTCATTGGTTGTGTTGGATAACGTACTTGTCCAAATAGATAATCGATCATCCTTAACAGACTCAGAGGGTTATTATTTTTTAGAAGACATTTTAGAGGGTGATTATGTTGTTATCTTTAGGAAAGGTGGGTTTCATTCAGCAGAAAGAGTACTTTCGGTAAGTGCTGAACAGGATTTAACTTTAGATGTCACTATGGAGAGACGTGACCTTGGTGAGGCAGATCTTGTATTAGAATGGAAGTTTGATAATAGAGATAATGAAATAATCGCTCAAGATAGTAGTGGGAATAGTTTTGGTGGTCAAATAAATAATGGAACCTGGACCAGACGAAATGCAGGCCATGCAATAGAATGGGCGGATGAACCTGGTGAAGGAATCACATGCCTCTACTCCGAAGGGTCAAAGTTAAATATCAAAGAACAAGTTTCAGTTGAAGTAAGATTTAAATTAAATGAGTTTCCCACTAAAAACTATTCTGTTATTGCTGCAGGTGGGGGTTGGCAAATTCGTGTTAAAAATAACGGTGAATTATCTATAGCTATACAAGTTGAAGGTTCTCCGATAGCTAGAGGACAAGGTAACATACCGTTAAACGAGTGGGTGCGAGTTGGTTTTACAATGGATGGGGTTAATGCATTATTACGTGTATATATTAACGGGATAATGCAACGTGAATTTCAAATGTTTGCAGACAAATCGCCCCCAAGATACCTTGATCCATCTGGTGTTTATGGAAACTACGGTATCAGGATTCGACCTGAAGGCGCCGCGTGGAGCCAATTCAGTGGTGCAATAGATGATTTGAGAATCTGGGATGGAATTAGAACAGACTGGAAAGATTATTGGGAGCCTCCCACTGTAGTTAAAAATCTTAACATAGATCGAACAGATAGTGGGGCAGTTCTAAAATGGGAAAAAGCATATTGCGCGGATGGCACCGATGCCGCTTCCTATAATATATATAGGTATTCTCCTGGTAATAATGAGGAGAGAGAACTTATTACAAATGTTACAGGTTTTACTGCACTAAATCCAGACTGTGGTAGGAAAAAATGGTATTATGCAGTTACCGCATTGGATCAATATGGCAATGAAGGAGCCGAAACAATAGTTTTATTACCGGGAATTGGAAGTATACAAGGAACCATCGGGTATTTAGATGGTGAACAATGGATAGCTATAGAACATGTTCAAGTCAAAATAGGAGAGCTAACATGTTTATCAAATTCGGAGGGTCAATATCTCCTAGAAAATATAGTGGAAGGGGATTATATTGTTACTTTCAATAAAAGTGGGTTTAAGACAAATGAGATTGAAGTCTCTTTAGGCGCAGATCAGGATCTTTTTTTAGAATTAACGATGGATCGCATTATTGCTGAACCTAAGCTAGTGTTAGAGTGGAAATTTGATGATAAAGCTAATCAAACTATTGTTCAAGATAGCAGTGAAAATGCTTTTAATGGTCAAATAAATAATGGAACCTGGATCAGACGAAATGCAGGCCATGCAATAGAATGGACGGATGAATCTGGTGAAGGAATAACCTGCCTTTATTCGGAAGAATCGAAGCTAGATATAAAAGAACAGGTATCTGTTGAAGTAAGAGTTAAATTAAACGAGTATCCTACCAGCGGCTATACTACTATCGCAGTAGGAAGAGGTTGGCAGATTCGTGTTTACAATAACGGAGACTTAAGGATTGCTATACAAATAGAAGGTACTTCGCCGATAGCCACTCCTCCTGGGTATACAATCCCACTAAACGAATGGGTACGTATCGGATTTGCTTGGGATGGAATAGATGCGTTAGCAAAAGTCTACATCAATGGGGTAATGGTAAGGGAAAGAACGATATTTGACGATAAACCTTCTCCCAGGTATCTTGATCCATCTGGAGATTATGGAAACTACGGTATCAGGATTCGCCCTGAGAGTATTGCTTGGAGTCAATTTAATGGTGCAATAGATGATTTTAGAATATGGGAAGGTATTAGAACAGACTGGATAGATTATTGGGAACCACCTGCCGAAGTTAATAATCTTAATATAGATCGAACAGATGATGGAGCAGTTCTAACATGGGAAAAAGCATATTGCGCGGATGGCACCGATGCCGCTTCCTATAATATATATAGGTATTCTCCTGTTAATAATGAGGAGAGAGAACTTATTTCAAATGTCACAGGTTTTACTGCACTAGATCCAGATTGTGGTAGAAAAAGTTGGAATTATGCAGTTACAGCCTTAGATCAATATGGTAATGAAGGAGCCGAAACTGTAGTATTATTTTCAGGAATTGGAAGTATACAGGGTAGAATAGGATGTTTAGAAGAGGGTTCATGGGTTGTATTGGATAACGTACTTGTTCAAGTAGATAATCGATCATCCCTAACAGACTCAGAGGGTTATTATCTTTTAGAAGACATTTTAGAGGGTGATTATGTTGTTGTCTTTAGGAAAGGCGGGTTTCATTCAGCAGAAAGAGTACTTTCGGTAAATGCTGAACAGGATTTAACTTTAGATGTCACTATGGAGAAACGTGACCTTGGTGAGACAGATCTTGTATTAGAATGGAAGTTTGATAATAAAGATAATGAAATAATCGCTCAAGATAGTAGTGGGAATGGTTTCGATGGTCAAATAAACAATGGGACTTGGACCAGTCGAAAGACAGGGTATGCAATAGAATGGACTAATGAATCGGGTGAAGGAATTACTTACCTTTATTCTGAAGGCTCAAAGTTAGATGTAAAAGAACAAGTATCGGTTGAAGTAAGATTCAAATTAAATGAGTATCCCACCGCCTACACTGTTGTTGCAGTAGGAAGAGGATGGCAGATTCGTGTAAGAGATACTGGACAATTCCAGTTGGCTGTAAGAATAGAAGGAGATGACTATCCTATAGCTAGAACAACTGAAACAGCAATTTCGTTAAATGAATGGGTGCGCCTTGGATTTACATGGGATGGCATTGATGCAACGCTTCGTATGTACATAAATGGGGTAAAGGAAAGAGAGTATTCTATCTTTGCAAATATACCTCCTCCTAGATACCTTGATCCGTCTGGAGATTATGGAAATTATGGCATCAGGGTTCGCCCTAAAGGAACCGCTTGGAGTCAATTCAGTGGTGCAATAGATGATTTTAGAATATGGGAAGGTATTA
>CALCRD010000525.1 GCA_937894355.1 uncultured Bacillus sp. | reverse complement strand
CGCACCTGCAACTGACTTACAAAGCCCTGATTTCCAACGATTTGGCCAACGAAATCACCTAAAACACCCATGCTGATCATCCCGTGGGCAATGACCCCTGGTAATTTGGCTTTACGAGCCGTTTCCTCATCGGTATGAATCAAGTTAAAGTCACCAGATGCCCCTGCATATTTAACCAATTGAACTTTTTCAATTGGTGGAGTGATAAATTCGACCTCTTGCCCCGGTTGTAATCCTATCCATTCCTTAATCATGTCGCATCCTCCTTCTTATCGGTAAATTACCGTCGTTCTTGAGCGGAACACTAAATTTCCATCCCGATCCTCACCTCGGGTTTCGAGAATAAAAAAAGTCATCATCCCCTGCTTGCCTTCCCGTTCGAAAATATCTACCAACTGATTTTGACAACGAAGAACATCTCCCGCTACAATTGGACGTTCATAAATGAATTCCTGCTCCCCGTGCAAGGTACGACTCAATGCTACATTGATACCAGGTTTGGGTAGTCGGAAGGTTGCTGGGAATGTTGGCGGTGCCACCAAACTGGCATAACCAAGTTCCTTGGCATAGGTTTCAGCAAGATATAAGCGATTCCCCGTACCAAGTGCGTTGGCAAAGGCTCTAATGGCCCCTTTCTCCACTTCAAATTCAAATACCTCCGTTTTACTGCCAATCCATGAACGATCTGCAACTGTCATATCTATCATCCCGCCTCTCATTTTGGTAAAATCCGGCAAACTAATTTCTTGTCAGCATCCCCCTTAACGATCTCCACCACCGACAAACAGAACTTCTCCGGTTACATAGCTGGCGTCCTCACTTACTAAAAATGAAACAACATTAGCAACATCCTCTGGTTCGCCGACTCTTCTTAAAGGAATTTTTTTACTAGCAGCTTTTCGAATCTCTTCAAAATTAAGCCCTTGGCGCTCAGCCGTTCTTCTAGTCATATCTGTTGCAATAAACCCTGGTCCAACACAATTCACATTAATGTTATAAGGGCCTAATTCAATGGCTAGAGTTTTCGTAAATGCCTGTAAACCAGCTTTCGCAGTTGAATAGTTGGCTTGACCCCGTTTTCCAGATGCACCTAAGCTCGTAGTGTTAACAATTTTCCCGAAGCGCTGCTCTACCATATGTTTCTGCACAGCCCGACTGAACAAAAAACTCCCTTTTAAATGAACATTCATAACTAAATCCCAATCATCTTCTGACATTTTAAATAGCAGATTATCTCGGGTAACCCCAGCATTATTAACTAAAATATCAATCTGGCCGAATTCAGAAACTATTCTTTCGACAGCGCTTTCAACTTCAGCCGATTTGGAAACATTACAACCAACAGCAATTGCTTCGCCCCCAGCAGCTCGAATTGACTGAACCGTATCTGCTGCCGTTTCTTCAGTTAAATCAACCACCGCTATTTTTGCCCCATCCCTCGCTAACCGTCTCGCAGTTGCTGCACCAATCCCATTCCCAGACCCCGTAATAACCGCTACTTTTCCTTCTAATCGACTCATTCTTGTTTCCTCCTCTAATTATTTCTTTTTTTGTAAAGCTGTTTTTGTAAAGTTTGTTGTTAAAATCTTAAACCCGATTTTAACGTGATAGCAGCTATTTTGTAGCTTGAAAGTTAATTTGCAAGCTCTTTTCTCATAAATGTTTGCTGTTTTACTGTCTAATCACTTCATTCTCATCTTAAAAAGCAACAATGTTTGAGAAAAGAGCCTTTGTAAAAATAAACACTTTGGATAGACATTTTACTTACATTGACGATTAAATTACGTATTTCTCTGCTTCCACTACTTTTTCTGCAATTTTCCGCTGTAACTCGACTGGGTTTATTGGTAGTTTCCGAGATACACCTTGTAGTAGGTAAAGACTATTATTTAGTTCCTCACCCGTGCTGATGGTGCATAAACTTGTTTTGGCAAAACCAATACTTTGCTCGAAAGCATTATGAATGAAGGATATGGCCATATTAATGGCATTCTCTACCTTTTCTTCACCCTTAAGCTCAATTAATTTTTTAGTCCTAAGCAGAACACTTTCAATTGCGTAAATTTGAATCGCTATATCAGCTAAATCACTGCAAATTTCCTGTTCATGCTCCAAGCTTGGCCCATATTTTTGCATCGCTTTTGCTAAACTGAAATGATATATCTTTTTGAGCTTCTCCAATAGCTGGACTTCATGATCCAAGACATTATTGAAGTGAGCGCTAAATGAACTATTTTTTAATTCGTCCTCACTTTTATCCAAGGCTTGTTGCAATTCTGGGAATTGCCCTTTTGCTAGACGTTTGATCAAAGTTTTGGTAATAAATAAACGGTTCATTTCATTGGTGCCTTCGAAAATACGCTTAATTCTTGAGTCACGGTAGATGGATTCAATTTCATATTCCTGCATATAGCCGTATCCTCCATGAACCTGCAACCCTTCATCAGCTGCAAAGTCCAAGGTCTCCGAACCAAAGACTTTATTAATGGAACATTCGATCATAAATTCACCAATCGCTTTACGAGAATTGGTTTCTAGGTTGGGATCATTGAAATCGATTTCAGCTAATTTCTTATCAAAAACTCCAGCAGTACGATAAACCAAGCTTTCTAAAGCATAAATTTGGGTATTGATGTCTGCTAATTTCTTTCCAATCAATGGGAATGAAGCAATTTTTTGCCCAAATTGAATTCTTTGATTTGCATACTTTGCACTACAATCTAGAGCATGCTTACTGTTTCCTAGACAGCCAGCTCCAACTGACAAGCGACCAAAATTTAAGGCATTAAAAGCAAAACGATGTCCTTGGCCAGCTTTTCCTAACAAATTCTCGACTGGAACTTTAACGTCCTCAAAGGAAATCGAACAAGTGGAGGATGCTTTAAGCCCCATCTTTTTCTCTTCAGGCCCAATTGTTAAGCCCTTTGAATTTCTTTCGATGATAAATGCACTAAAGTCAGCGCCATTGATTTTTGCAAAAACAACGAATATGTCAGCAAAACCAGCATTGGTAATAAATACTTTATTTCCATTTAAAATATAATATTTTCCATCCTCCGACAGCACTGCGGTTGTTTTTATACTCGAAGCATCAGTTCCCGAAGACGGTTCAGTTAACGCAAAAGCTGTAGTAATAGTTCCAGATTCTAATTGAGGCAAATATTTTTGCCGCTGTTCTGGTGTACCAAAGAAAATTATTGGTAACATGCCAATTCCCATTTGACCGCCGATTGTAGCAGTCATCGAAGATGCACCTAGATTGAGATGCTCTTTGAGAATGGCAAACCGAATTCCGTCAAGCCCCAAACCGCCATATTCTACAGGGAGGCAAGCACCTAAAAGACCGACATCACCTGCCTTTTTTACAAGGTCTTTCGATAATTGATAGTTTAATTGATTGGCTACTTCACCAAGCGAGGTAATTTCCCGATGGACAAACTCTTCTGTGGTTTTGCTCAAAATTCCCAGAAATTAGAAAGCTGCCTCCAGTCTCTTCAACAAAACTACTAACTTTACTCAAAATGATTCCTCCCTTATTTAAAGAAAAGCTGTAATCATTCGCTCAATAACTAAGTCTTACCAAATTAGTAAATATAGTCACCCCTCATATATTGAATAAAAAAACTATGTTGCAATTTCCATGCCAACTGTAAAAACTAGCTAATTAACAACTTTCAAATCTAGTAAACCCATTCTTACGTTTCAAATTGAAACAAATAATTGTTTCAATTGTTTCAATGTTCCATAAAAAGGCAGTTCACTTCGGTTCGTCAGAATAACAGTTAACAACCCAAAGAGTATAAAACCCATATAAAAACCTTAATAATAGGATTTTTTGATTGACAATTCTATTTTTCGGTTTCATAATAAATCTAAGTTCAATAAATTTCAGAATATTCAATATTTTCTAAATGTCAAAAAAGGAGAAAAAATAATGCAACCTAAAATTGCTATTGTTGGGTACCCCCCATTTTCCGAACTTGCTCGGGATCTTCTAATTGATATTCCCCATTGGGTAAAATACGAAATAACTGAACTGCCACTGAAATTTCTCAGTTCTCCCGATTCCATTCGTGATTTACAATCCTTTTTTGATCCAGCAACCATCGTGGTTAGCGGTGATCGGAGTGCCATTTCACTAAAACAAGCTCTTACCAATTTAATTATTCCGGTGAAAATGAGTGGATTTGATTTATTAGAGATCATTAAGAATATGGGAACAAATGAAACCGTTATCATGAATTTTGGCGAAGATATCAAAGAATTATCTGCAGTCTCTTCACTACTAAAAGTGAAGATTAGACAAATCCATTTTAATGATATTCAGGATGCCTATAATATTTTAGAACACTTACGAAGTGAAGGAATTATGAATGTTGTAGGGGGGAGTTGGGTTTGTAACGCCGCTCGACAATTAGGAATGAATGGAATCTTCTATTACACTCACAGGGCAATGGGGAATGCCATCTTAGACGCCATCAATATTCTAAAAGTGTATCGAACAGAGCTAGAGTCCTTGACCCTGTTCAAAACTATGGTCAACTTAAACCGTAGTGGCATTATTTCTACTGATTCTGATTCTAGAATCCAAACAATAAATAAGGTCACTGAGCGTCTCCTGGGAATTAACATTAATCAAGCGCAGGATAAAAAAATTGCCGAAATTATTCCCAATATCACTTCAAAAGACCCTGTTTCAAAATGGAATGAACCGCAATATAACCTGATCTTCGAACACAATAACCAAAAGATTATGGCCGATATCATGCCAGTAATTTTACATGGAGAAAATATGGGGCATCTAATCGCTTTAGACGATGTCATTAAATTACAGGAAAAAGAGCAAAAAATCCGTAAGAATATTACCCAAAAACCGATGGTGGCAAATTATAGTTATGAAGATATTATCGGCACAAGTAAAACCATCAAAGACACCATCCAGCAGGCAAAAAAATTTAGTCATGCCCATTCTTCTATCCTAATCCACGGAGAATCTGGAACCGGAAAAGAGTTATTTGCCCAAAGCATACATAGTACCAGTTCCCGAAATCTCCAACCATTTGTAGCGGTGAACTGTGCAGCTTTACCAGAAAGCCTGATTGATAGTGAACTGTTTGGTTACGAGGAAGGTTCATTTACCGGAGCGAAAAAAGGCGGAAAAGTAGGATTATTTGAATTAGCGCATCAGGGTACCATTTTTCTAGACGAGATAAGTGAATTACCCCTACATCTTCAATCGAGACTCCTACGCGTCCTTCAAGAAAAAGAAATTGTTCGGATTGGCGGAGACCAAGTTATTCCAATAAATGTCCGTATTATTGCTGCGTCAAATAAAAATTTACTAGACTGTGTCAAAGAGGGCACGTTCAGGGAAGATTTATATTTTAGGATAAGTGTCCTACAGCTTTACCTTCCGCCACTTAGGAAAAGAACCGAGGATATTGCCAAGTTATTTCATCATTTCATAATGAGTAAAAATCACTTACCAACTACATTTGACCGAATCAATTTAGAATTACTAGATTCCTACCATTGGCCAGGCAATGTACGTGAATTAGAAAATGTTGCTGAACGATTCCTCGTTCTTTGCCAAGGTGAAAAACTAACAGATGATTCCATCCAAGAAATTTTAAACACGGCTTTGTTTCCAAGCCTTTCTGCCTCTCCCTCTAATTATAATCGAAAAAATCTGTTGCTTGATGAATCTGAGCTTATTGAAACTGCACTTATTCAGTCAGATGGCAATCGAGAAAAGGCGGCCGAACTATTAGGAATTAGTCGGACCACCCTTTGGAGAAAGATGAAAAAGGAATTAAGAGAAAAAGTGTAAGTAGCTTTGAGGGTATCAAAGTTGATACCTTCATGGGTGCTTATGCACTAAAATGAGTTGGGGAGTGATAGCGCCCCTTTGACCTGTCAAAACAAAAAAATTGAACTTGTTTTATCCTTTCGTCTGGCGTACTGATTTGTTCTACCCCTTACAAATCGGCAGCTTTTCCGAATAAGAGCGGATTTCAATTTTTTTGTTTTAAAAAATGCTAAGCTCCCAACTTCATTTTTTCAGGCTCTTTTCTCTTTACGAAAACAGACTTTTTAACACTCCAATGCAACTTTTTCCTTCATGAAATTGTCTTTGAAAACCCCTCCTTCCTACAGCGAGAGAGCGTACAGGAAGGAGGGGCTCTTTTTTTGTGGTGGAGCAAGACTGTAATATTAACTTTAAAACTTCCTCTATTAATTTGTCGGCTATTTTCTCATTTCGACAACAATGAATAAACCTTTATAAAATTTTCGAACTTCAATTAGATTAAATCCATGCGATTTAAATAGACTAATCGTATCACGGTTTAAGCAACAACCATCACCGATTTTTTGCCAAAAAGGAGTTAACCAGTCCTGTAGTTTCGCTAAAAAGCGATTTTCCATTTTCACATGTTCAAACAAGAGGATCTTTCCATCTGATTTGCAGACTCTTTTCATTTCACTTACCGCTTTATCAACGTCCGGAATCGTACAAAAAACCAGAGTCGCCACCACAGAATCAAATGCTCCATCAGCAAATGGCAACCTTTCTGCTCCTGTATGGACAATTTCCATTGGTACAACTGACTTTTCCTTTTTTAAAATCGATTGCTCAATCATATACTTGTTTGGTTCAATCGCTGTAACACTATCTACCTGGTTGTATAAGGGGAAATTAATCCCTGTGCCCGATCCAAGTTCTAAAACTTTCCCACTTGCTTTTTCCAATAATTCTTTTCGAATTCCTTGGAACTTCCACCGTTCTAGTGGACCCATTACAAAATCATACCATCTGGCAAACGAACTACTCAATTCCAAGTCAACTCCAATATACTAGACGTTCAAATCTCTTTTTCCGAAAAATAGATAAGTAACAACGGAAAGAACGGCAATCAACACAACTGATATCACTATATAGACCAGTTCAATTCCACCGCCAAACATCATATTTGCAGCTTCAAAATATTTAAATGGCGTAAAATATTTTAGCACTTCAAGATTTTCATTTAAATTAATTATAATCGATAACAAATACGTTAACAAAAGAATACCAGTAGCAACTGAGGCCGCCGTCTTTGCCTTTCTCTTTATTGAAGCCAGTGCAGTACCAATCACCATAAACAGCACCTGCCCGATAAACATTCCCAACATGGTAATCGCAATGTCACCATTAACATTCTCACCTGCTGTGTTGTATTTACCCAAAATCCCAACTAACGAAACAGTAGTGACTAGGTTAAAGATTACTACATTCACGAAGGCAGCCAACAATTTTGCTGTAATCACCGTATTTCTAGAAACAGGCTTAACAAACAAAAACTCTGACGTTTTGTCTCGCTCCTCTTTGGCAATAATCGACGCCCCTAACATTGCAGCATGGATAGTCGCCATCAAAAATATATAAAGAAACAGAATCGAGTAATAACCGCTAATCGTCGATAAATCGACATCGCCAAAGCCCAATACAGCCTTCAACGACTTCGGAATATCCTTCATTAAATCATTGATTGATTGACCGGATGACGAATATGCTTCATATTTACCCATTCCTGATAAAACCATCAAGAAAGCACCAATGCTCCAAAAAATGAGCGATTTTCGATGAGCTTTAATTTCTCGCCAAAACACATTCATTCACAAACCCTCCTTAATACCGAATTCGAGCAAATCGATTTATACAGAATGAATATCTTTCTTCCCATAAACGAAATAGCTTACAGCGACTGCTGCAATTATGATGAAGCTTCCGGCAATTAAAAACTCCCCTTCAAAACTAGAATTCTTCATAATATAAGA
>CALCRD010000524.1 GCA_937894355.1 uncultured Bacillus sp. | reverse complement strand
TCCACCTTGACTGCCCATATAGCTCAGCCGCTAACACATACTCATTTTCCTTCACCGCAAGTGTCACACCACGAATCACCCGAGCAAAAGAAACCCACCAAGTCACAATCATCGCCAGCCCCAGATTTAATAATCCCGGACCAATAATCCCGACAATCACCAATGCCAAAATCCTGCTTGGAAAAGCAATCAACAAATCTACAATTCTCATTAACAAGCTGTCGACCCAGCCGCCTACATAACCAGCAGTCACTCCAACCAACGTTCCGATAAAAAAGGAAATCGCTGTAATAACCAGTGCAACAACCATCGTCGTTCTCGTTCCATATATAATTCGCGAAAGCAGATCACGACCCATATGATCCGTTCCAAGCCAATGTTCGAAACTCGGCTGAAGCATGCGGTTCGACAACTCCCCAACATTCGGATCATAAGGAGCAAGCCAAGGGGCAAAAATTGCCACTAAAAATAAGGTAAGGATAATGGCAGTAATCGCCAATAAACCTTTATCTTTTGTTAATGCAAAAGCATTTCCACCCCTAAGCATGATGAGCTCCTCCTTTCGAATTCATGCGCGGATCTAAATATAAATAAATAAGGTCAACGATTAAATTAACTGAAATAATAATGACAGTGATAAACAAGACATACCCTTGTAGGAGCGGAATATCACGGCTGACAATCGCCTGCAGCCCTAACCGCCCTAGCCCTGGCCAATTAAAGATGCTTTCGATAATAACCGTGCCTCCCAATAGAAATCCGACACTTGCGCCTAAAGAAGTTACTACAGGAATCAAAGCATTGCGCATCGCATGCTTAAACATAGCTTTCCGGCGTGATAACCCTTTTGCTCTGGCCATCGTTACATAATCCAAACTCATAACCTCTAATAAACTAGCTCGTAAAATTCGGGCCTTACCTGCCCCCAAGCCTACTCCTAAAACAAGTGATGGCAGAACCAGATGCTCCCACGTCCCATAACCGACTAGCGGAAATACATTCCAGACATATCCGAATAAAAACAATAAAACAAATGATAATAAAAAGTCCGGGATACAGCTCATTGTTAAGGAAAAACCAAGGATGATGCGGTCAATAAGCGTATCTTTATAAAAAGCCGCCAACAGCCCTAAGACTATCGTGATAAAAACTCCGACTGAGATGGAGGCTCCCGTTAGGATTAGGGTTGGCTTGATTCTTTCCACAATCTCTTTACCCACATCATGCCCACTAACCCATGATGTTCCTAAATCAAAATGCATTGCCGAGGACAACCATTGCCAATAGCGAACCAAGAGCGGTTGATCCACCCCCAATTTCACTTGCATCGCTGCAATTGTCTCTGGAGTGGGTTGTCCGCCATTTCGCAAAATCAAATCCTCAGCAATATTACCCGGAACGATATTAGTCAACAGAAATGTGAAGAATGAAATTACGAGCAATAGAACTGGCAATATGAGTAACCGTCTCAATAAGATTGACATTTAGCATTCACTCCAAATTCATCCCATTACAATCTTGGCTAATTTCCGATATTGATCAGCAAGCTCGGATTCAGGCGCACCTTCAATAACGGTGACATTTTCCTTTTCACATGTTTGCACAATCGGATCACGGGCGATTTTTATCGTCAGTTCTGTCTCAATTTCCTCCAAGGCCTCTTCAACCCGTTGGTCCTCGTTAGAGCCACCTTTCGAGTTAAAAATCATCCCTCTTAACTTGGCATAACCACGGTGGCGAAAATTATAAACCGCTTGCGAAATGTTGTAAGCAGCATACAGCGCCATTCTTTCTCCGGAACTGACGATATAGACATCTTCGGCATAGCCGTCACGCAGCGGAACGGCAAATCCCCCGCAGACAACATCCCCTAACACATCATAAATGACTACATCTGGCTGATAAGTCTCAATTGCCTTTAGTTCCTTCATTTTGCCAAACGCAGCAATAATGCCTTGACCAGCGCAACCAATTCCCGGAGTTGGTCCGCCTACCTCAACACATAAAACCCCGTTAAAGCCTTCTCGAACAAAATCCTCCAAAACCATATCATCCTGCTTTTCTTTAATCACATTTAAAACAGTTGGTACTTTACTGCGGGAAAGCATCATCGTTGAATCTGCTTTTGGATCGCAGCCGATTTGCATAACCTTTAAACCCATCTCACTTAAAGCGGCACTAAGATTCGCTGAAGTTGTTGATTTTCCGATTCCGCCTTTCCCGTAAAAAGCAATCCGTTTCAGTGGTTTAGTTTGTGTTGACATCGATAGAACTCCTCCTACTATTAATCTATTTCTTTAAACGGTAATGATTAATTTGATTGAA
>CALCRD010000523.1 GCA_937894355.1 uncultured Bacillus sp. | reverse complement strand
GACAATGTTAAAACAAATCTTACCTTAGAAGAAATGATGAACATTCAGCAAAATTACCAAACTGCTGCAGTCAATGTCGAGCAAATGACACTAAATGGTAATGGTACAAAGATTAATTCGATTTTTTATATCCTTGTCCCAGATGAAGAAAAACAAACAGTACAAACTGAATTGAAAAGCCAACTTGAGTTAGGCTCCTTTGAGAGAACGGCAAAGGTAAATAACTAAAGAATTGAATGGTACTAAGACTAACTACAAAGCCTCAAACTTAGTCGCAATTGCTGATGTCTTTTTTTCAAAATAAAAGAAGAAAAAACCCTCTTCCAATTAAATTTCCGGAGAGGGTTTCTTTCTGCTTATTTATCACAATTCGTTTACTTAAATACTGCTGCATTGAGTTCTTTGACGCCATCGCCGATTGTGGCAGTGTAAAATGTTGCAGCGTGGCCGATTTTTGCGCTATAGATTTCGCTTACTCGTTCGATAAATTGATCCATTTCGTTTTCTTCAACGATGGCAATGGCGAGTGCACGGCCACCCAGGCCTGAGCCCATCATTCTGGCACCGATCACTCCATTTTGTTGCCAAGAGGCTTCGACTAATGTATCAAGCTCGACCCCGGTTACCTCGTAGTCCTTTCGTAAGGAAAGGTGTGACCGATTCATTTGTTTACCGAAACCAGCCAGGTTACCGCGCTTTAGTTCTTTTATCGCGGCAAGTGTCCGTTGATTTTCAGAAACTACATGGCGAGCCCGTTTTCTTAATGTATTTGTAGGAATTAGGTGTTTGAAATTATCGAATTGCGCCAAATTCAAATCGCCTAATGATAGGATATTAATCGCACCCTGAAGATGACGTAAAGCGTGTTCGCATTCATCGAGGCGCTCCTTATATAATGAGTCTGCTTGCCCATCAGGTTTTTTATTGGTATTCATAATACAAATTTTGTGGTTGTTTAGGTCGATTGGGACATATTCATGGCTTAAATCATGACAATCCAAAAGGATTCCATGATTGTTTTTTCCCATGGCCACGGCAAAATGGTCCATAATCCCACTATAAACACCGATATATTCAGTTTCAACTGCTCTACCAGCTTTAATGATATCCAGTGGAGTTAATTGTAAATCGTATAATTGATTAATGATTTTTCCAGTTAGCAGCAGAAGTGATGCCGATGATGCCAGACCTACCCCAATTGGAATATTTCCAGAAACGAGCAAATCAAATCCCACATTGACAGGATGGCCCGTTTTTTTGAAATACTGAAGCAACCCTTTAGGATAATTAGCCCAGCCCTGGTCTGGATTGTAGTCTAGTTCATCAAGTGTGAATTCAATCATGCCTTGCTTAGTATAATTTTTCGAAAACAGCCTTACAGTTCGATCGTTTCGTTTGCTAACAAGCCCATAGGTACCGAAATTAATGGCGGAGGGAAACACATAACCACCACAATAATCCGTTTGCTCACCGATTAAATTGACTCTACCGGGCGAAAAAAAACAACGATCTGCTTCTTTGGAAAATGAAGCTTGAAAGTCTGAAGCAAGGGCGCGATAATTCACGTGAACCACTCCTCTTAAAAGAGATTGTTATTGCGGTGAAGACCCTTTCCTTTATAGAGTATTCCAATGGGAAGCGCCTCGTCAATGAAATATTTTTGAATAGTTTGAACAAATCGTTTTTATTTTAAAAAGACATATTTTTGTAAAAATTTCCTCAATTAATCAAGCGACAATATAAATGAAGATACACCTGGTTTCGCACGCCTTTTTATTGGAATAGATTCACAATTTCCATTTAGAAAATCCTGTTCTTTTTTAGCGATTTAAGGATGAATTTGGCAATCTTTTTATATCCATTTGTACGAATTTTTGGTATTGTTTAAATACAGTGAATTTTCTATCCTAAGGGTGGTTCCGCTATTATCCATTGATGGGTAGAAAATCCAATTAAACTTTTACATAAATACTGTGTTAAAGAAAAATATACATTTTCACTCATGTTGATTGGAGCGGAAGGTGCGAAGACTCCTGCGGGAGTACGGGGCAGGTGAGCCTCCGAAGGCGCAAAGCGACTTGGAGGCTCACCGCTACCGCCCGCGAACCGCTCGCACCTGGAGCGGAAATCAACTACCATTTTTAACACTTCTTACATAAAAAGTTGCAATAAAAATTAAGATTTTGAATTAACTTTGGAGGTTTTATTTTAAATGGCTACAAGCAAGAAAACTAAAAAAACATGGGTTCGTGTAGTAGGAATCATCTCCCTGCTATTATTACTTGGCGTTGGAATTTATGGATTCATGTTCTATAAATCACTTTCAGGTGCTATGGAAAAAATTCACGAACCAATCGATAGAAAAAAATCAGACCTGCGCGTCGAAGAAGTTGCCTTAACCAAAAAAGACCCATTCTCAATCCTTATGCTTGGAGTCGATGAACGTGACGGTGACAAAGGCCGTTCCGATACCATGATTGTCCTTACCGTCAATGCCAACCAAAACTCCATCAAAATGCTTAGTATCCCCCGTGATACTCGCACCGAAATTGTTGGATATGGCACAGTTGATAAAATCAACCATGCCTACGCATTTGGTGGAGTAACCATGTCAATGGACACTGTCGAACAATTCCTCGACATTCCAATTGATTATTACATGCAAATCAATATGGAGAGCTTTAAGGATATTGTTGATTCCGTAGGGGGCGTAACCGTAAACAATGACCTAGATTTTTCCTCTGACGGAGTTCATTTCCCAGAAGGTCAAATTACATTAAACGGGAAAGATGCCCTAGCATTCTCAAGAATGCGTTATGACGATCCACGTGGAGACTTCGGTCGCCAATTCCGTCAACGCCTTATCATCCAAGGAGTCATCCGTGAAGGAGCTAGCCTTTCATCCATCACCAACTACAGCTCCATCTTTGAAGCGCTTGGAGATAACCTAAGAACCAACCTAACCTTTGGCGAAATGGTCGACATTCAAAAGAACTACAAAGGCACAAGCCAACAAATCGAGCACATCACCATCACAGGTGGCGGAACAAAAATCGATGGCATCTACTACTATCAAGTGCCTGACGCCGAAAAACAACGGATCCAAGAAGTTCTCAAAACACACCTAGAACTAGACAAAGGTGAATTGTAACCTAACCGGTTTTCTTGGCAGAAACATTATACGAGCCCTCGGCACCTGTTGCCAAAGGCTCTTTTTTTAGGCTTTTTTCTCAAACATTGTTGCTTTTTAAGATGAGAATGAAGTGATTAGACAGTAAAA
>CALCRD010000522.1 GCA_937894355.1 uncultured Bacillus sp. | reverse complement strand
GCTTGAGACTTCCTATTTATTACGAAGGTGATGTTCCAGAGCTTGGTAGTTATCTGCTGGTAGATAATGTTGTTATTAAGGAAAAGGTAGAGGTATTTGATCCTTCGGAAGGTTTTAAGGTAAGCAGCATAGATATTAATTCTTTTCCTTTAAGTATCGCCTCCACTGTTAATACAATAGGGTATTATAGTCCTGAAACAGGATTGAAAACAGCTCATCGGCTTACTATGATTTCACGTCCAACTACGTTTAAGAATACTGTTGGCCTTCATATCTATTGGTTAATTGATAGTAGTCGTACTGGCTTTGATAGTTGGGAAGAAAGGAAACCCAAACCCTATCTTGTCAATGGTAACGGTACAATTAACCTTGATGGTCCGCTTTTCCCTGGACTTAAGCCAATCAAAGTCAGTTTGGGTAGGGTTTATATTAACTATTCACCTTATGTGGCGACCATCAATTATGACTATGCAAAGATGGCGCACGGAATAAGCGTTAATAATGTAGTTTGGCAAAATGTAAATTGCAGTGGTTTTTTTGTTTGGGAGAACGATCGAGCCAAAAGCTTTAGTTTGTTAGGGGAAGGTTTGAGGTTAAGAACCAATAATAGATCGTGGAATGGGGAAATGATCTTGGTTCGACATCGAGTAGGGCCGCCGAAATTTAATTATGGAATGCTTCCCGATTTTGGTGAAACTCGGGAGTTTTCACAACAACTAACGCTAAATTACAGAATAAATCCTAAAACAAGTATTGAAGGATTATGGATTGATAAGTATAGCTATCTGGATTCTACAACAACTAAAGTCAATGCCCATAAAATAAACCTAAAATCAAAAAATCTACTACCTAATTTGGATTTATCATATTGGAATTTTGACGAGAACTTTGATCCTCGCTATCGGAGTACACATCCGGAATTTCTTTATTTTGAAGAGAACCAACGAGTGGGATTAAATCCTATTGATCTTTATAAAAATCAACAAGGATACAATTTAGATCTATCTGGTTCTCATAAAAAAGTAAATATGGGACTTTCACTAAAAAGATTTCGGCATGTAAATAAACAGGAGCCTTTCTCATCTAATCTAAAAGGTATTTTAGAAAACCCCAAACATAAATTAACTCTCCTGCTAAGTCTGGATCAGGAAAATTCATTTAGATATCAAGAATATGCTTGGCAAATGCTTTTAGCAAAGGATCAAGCCAAAACAATTAAAGGTAACCTAGTTTATTTACATGATTTGACAAAGTATAATAATGATTTATTTTCCACGGAACCCATAGGAGAACTATCTATGGAAATAGATTTGAAAAAGGGCTTAATCCCTGGTCTCAATTTAAGGGGAGGATTACAGTGTGCTACAAAAAATCATTGGTACTTGCGCACAAAATTCAAGTTGCTTAATAACCTTGAAGTGAGAGTATTTTGGCGGAGTAACAATGTGGTTGAACAGTTAGATCAACTGCCACCGGAATCAAACATGTATGTATCAAATGATGGTACTTTCTGGTGTGATGAATTCAACAGAATTCATTATCCGGATAATCATATACGTATACAATCGAGAGTTAGTTTCTAAGGGCTTTTAAAAAATTTATTTTAGCGCCTTGACTCTATATTTGAGGAAAGAATAATCATGGTCTCCAGATGTAGACAAAATATAAGGATCTAGGTTCAGAAGGGGGCTAGGGTATGTTAGGTGAAAGCTGGCCGATAACGAAACGTATATTATTAGTTTTGATTATAGTTAGCGCTTTTTGTTCTAGCATAGGGGCAAGCGAGAACCTTTTGCGGAACGGGGATCTTGAAGGAGAAGATATTAGTGAATTTACTCTTGTACTAAACGAGGGCACTTATAATCTTTCCGTATATACAGAAGAATTAAGCTGGAATAGATGTGCCAAACTGGAGATTATTGATTATGGAATTTCAAACGGAGCTAAGGTTGTTAACACGGCTTTGCTAATAGGCGGTGCTAGAGGAAATGTGGGACAAGATGGAAGCGGTGCTACCCGGGTAAAACCAAATACAACTTACGAATTTTCGTTTGAAATGAAAGGGTCGATAAATTCCACAGGTTCAATTACCGTGTTTACATGGCCTGAGGTAGGTGAAGGATATTACAACGGGAGGGAACTTTTAAACACTAGTTTAGCACCAGGCAGGGTCAAGGTACAACCAGATTGGGTACAGTATAGGGGCACTTTTACAACGGGCCCAAATGCTAATACTGCTGTTTTGCGTATCCCAATTTATTGTAATGAAAATGATGGTGGGCTAACTGAGAAACCCGGAACCTATCTTTTAGTCGACAGTGTGCAAATTTCAGAGAAGGCCTCGGGATATAACGGAAACGAAGAGTGTGCTTTTCTTGTAAGCAAGGCAGATCCAACCGCAGATTTTAGTGTTCCCCTGTCGCCCCAAAGCTTTGAAGTGCTAGATGAAATATCTGTCTTTGCCTCCATGGGTGAATATGAGTCTTTGCCAATAATTATCACCAATTTAACTGATTCTACGGAAGCTTATAGAGTTATCATTTATGGTGAAGAAATCAAAGGCATTGAACAAAAAAATTTAATTGAAACATATGGAGATGTTTTCCCTGGCGAAGCTATCACCATGAGGGAAGCAATAAGGGTTAAAGATAGCGATTCGCCAGGGTACGGATTACGATTTGATCCCCTACCTTTAATGAATTCCGGCCATACCATAACTGTTCCCCCTCATGATTCGAGCTTAGTGTGGGTGACTTTTGATTGTAAAGATGTTTTTCCTGGCGACTATTTTGGTTTTTTGAGAGTAATTCCATTGAGCCAACCTGCAGAATATAAGGTAGAGTATTTCGGGCCGATGCAGGATATACCGCTTAAACTGACGATTTGGCCCATAGAATTACCCCAAGAGCCTCCTATTCCGTTGTGTTTGTTGCAGAGGGCTGATAATGCTAATTTCTTCGAAGATATGTTTGAACATCATGTGAGATATTTTCAAGTCAACTCTTGGGGAGCAGCAGCAAATTTTAACGACGATGGTTCGATCAAAAAACCAGTATTAATGCCTCACTTTCATGATCACATTAACCAGGTGAAATGGTTCCCTGAAGGATCAAACGCAAAATTATGGGTGGGGTATAGTATTTACGATATTTTTGAAGAGGTATACTCTGAAAACCGTTTTGCTTTTGGGAGTGAAACTTGGAAAAATGCATGGGTTTCGTGGTTGAAAGAAATTGATGCTGCATTGCACAAACATGGATTATCATATAGTGATTACGTAGTTGAGTTATTTGACGAGCCAGATTTGGAAAATAATTTGGAGAAAGTAATATTGGTATGCAAAGTAGCGAAAGAAGCAATACCACAGATGCAGCTCCAACTGATAATCGGTTGGCCTTCACGCTCCCCTGAGATATATGAACCGCTTATTCCCTATGTGGATAATTGGTGTTTTCAAGATTGTCACTGGAATACTGAAGAAAATGCAGCCTATTTTCGGGATCTTCAAAAGCAAGGTAAAGAGGTATGGTTTTATACTTGCCAAACCAGCATGAGAGAAAGTCTTTATCGCTATTATAGATTGCATGCTTGGAAAGCCTATGCTCGTAACCTGGATGGCATGGTGATGTGGACATATATTCTTGGCCCAGGAGGAGATATTGGATCTGGAACTTGGAAGATTGCTTCAAAAGGGCCTCTTGTTTATCGCTCATATGAGGAACCAATCCCCTCAATCAGGTATGAATGTTTGAGAGAGGGACTTGATGATAT
>CALCRD010000521.1 GCA_937894355.1 uncultured Bacillus sp. | reverse complement strand
ATGTGTGAATTGATCGATTTTTCGACACTTATTGAGAGATGCTAAATATTTGATTTAAAACAAAATTTTATCCAGTGATAAAAGTCGCCTTAAACCCAATCAAATCAGCTCTCAAGTATCCATTTTCAAAAAAAATATATCGAAGCCATATCGTTACACTCTTCGACAAAAAATTCTGAAATGTTGTAAAATGGAAAATAGTTAAATTTGAAGCTATCAAGAAACATTGTGATTTTGCAAAAATTTTTCAGTCAACAATAGCGTGAATCTAAACAAGGGGATTTAGAAAATGATTGTAACCTTTATCAACAAAGAGCGAATCAATTCCATCACCATGCCCGGAAAAATTAGGGGGCAGTACTGGATCTATGATTCGAATGAAAGCTCATCAAAAAAACTGATTGGAATCGAAGGAATAAACGGGGAGTGGATTCTAAAATCCAACCAAGATGTTAAAGTGATTGACAACACAGGGACACCGATAAGAAATACGGTTCTGAGCCCGCTCAGCATCTACAATCTGGTAATCGATGGGAAAAACAACAAATCATTCATCTTCACGGAGACCAATACCGATGATCGGCAAACCTTTACTAAATTCCTAGTAGATAACGATATTGATATTACCGTAGGAAGATCTGAACAAAACGATATCGTGCTGGCTAACCGATTTGTCTCAGCCTCACATGCAAAGCTTTCTTTTTACAACGGAAAATGGAGCGTTGTTGATAACGACAGCACGAACGGTACCTTCGTAAATGGAACACGAGTCAAAAGGGCTAATTTAAATATTGGTGACATCATTTATATAATGGGTTTCAAACTGATAATTGGCAGCTTCTTCGTGGCCGTTAACAACCCGGATGGGATGCTTTCCCTACGCACCAAGCGATTAAAGCAATTCGTTAACCAAGAACCAAAGGTAATCGATGAAGAAGAGGATGAATACGAAGCTCCGACACCAGACTATTTCTATCGGTCACCACGGTTTAAGCGGGATGTTGAAAAAGCCGTTTTTAAAATCGATTCACCTCCGCCAAATGCAATTGGCGAGGAGATGCCGCTTATGCTAGTGCTCGGTCCGTCGGTGACAATGGGGATGGCTTCGATGGCCACCGCTGTTTTTGCAGTGAATAATGCGATGGCGACTGGCAATTTTTCAAGAGCAATCCCATCGATTGTCATGTCAGTTAGTATGCTGCTCGGAACGATTATGTGGCCGATTTTATCGAAAAAATTTGATATGAGACGGAGACGGAAAAAGGAAAAAATTCGCCAGGAAAAATATAAAGAGTACTTAGACCGATTCGCTGTTCTGTTTAAAGAAGAATGTGAGAAGCAAGAAGAAATTTTGCGGGAAAACTATGTTCCTGTCACAGACTGCGAGGATCGAATTCAAAATGTGCAGCGTAATCTTTTTGAAAGAGGACTCGGGCAAAATGATTTTTTAAAGCTACGGGTTGGACTCGGAAATGGTCTTTTACAAGCTGATATTTCGTATTCGGAAAAGAAATTTTCGATTGATGATGACAATCTCCAAGAGGAGTTATTTACACTTTGCCAGACTCCAAAAGAACTTAAGAACATTCCGATTACGTTGTCATTATTTGAGAATTACATTTCGGGTGTCATTGGAGACAGGAAGCAAGTTGTCGAATTTGCAAAAGGGTTAATTTTTCAATTGGCCGCCCTTTATAGCTATGATGAAGTGAAAATGATCATTGTTTACGACGAAGAAGAGGAAAAGGAATTTGGATTTACAAAATGGCTTCCTCATGTTTGGAGCAATGATAAGACGATTCGTTATGTTTCAACTAATAAAAACGAAGTGAAAGAAGTTTCGTCGGTTTCAAAACCAGAAATAGAATATCGTGCCAGCTTAAACGATGGTGATTTGGAAGATCGCCAGCCTTATTACATCGTATTTGCTTTAAGTAAGGAACTATCCATGAGAGCGGAAATGCTCAAACAGATTTACTCCAAGAAAAAGAACTTAAATATTAGTGTCATTAGCTTTTTTGATGAACTAAAAAATCTGCCAAAAGAGTGTACGATGGTTGTCGAGCTTGGTGAAAAGAGCGGAAAACTATTCGATAAGAGTGATATTACCGGAAAAACGACTTCCTTTGTTCCAGATATTTACTTATCATCTGATCCAAATGAATTAAGCGTGAATCTCGCTAATTTGCAGCTTGATACTTTAGCCAATAATTTCAATTTACCGAAAATGATTACTTTTTTGGAGCTGTTTGGAGTGGGGAAGGTTGAGCACTTAAATGCGTTAACTCGCTGGAAGGATAACGATCCAACCAAATCATTAGAAGCCGCCGTTGGTGTCGATACATTAGGGGAATTATTCAAGCTTGATTTACATGAGAAGTATCATGGACCGCATGGATTAGTAGCGGGAATGACAGGGTCCGGGAAGAGTGAATTCATTATTGCTTATATTTTATCGCTAGCGGTAAATTACCATCCGAATGAAGTCGCATTTATTTTAATCGACTATAAAGGAGGCGGAATGGCGAAATCGTTTGAAAACCTGCCGCATACTGCTGGTATTATCACTAACCTAGATGGGGCTGCGATTAAACGCTCGCTGATCTCGATTGAAAGTGAATTGAAGCGAAGGCAAGCGATCTTTGCCGATGCTAGTAAAAAGGTTGGCGAAAGCAATATTGATATTTATAAGTATCAAAAGCTGTTCCGCGAAGGCGTTGTAACTGAACCGCTTCAGCACTTGTTCATCATTTCTGATGAGTTCGCCGAGCTTAAAACACAGCAGCCTGAGTTTATGACCCAGCTTGTTAGTGCGGCTCGGATTGGCCGTAGCTTAGGTGTGCACTTGATACTGGCTACCCAGAAACCGAGCGGTGTTGTTGATGATCAAATTTGGAGTAACAGTAAATTCAGGGTCAGCCTAAAGGTTCAAGAAAGAGCGGACAGTATGGACATGCTTAAACGGCCGGATGCGGCTGAACTTAAGGATACTGGACGTTTTTATCTTCAAGTAGGCTACAACGAATTGTTTGAAATGGGTCAATCTGCATGGGCAGGCGCACCTTATTATCCTGCCGATAAAGTGGTCGTTGAAAAAGATAATAGTATCGTGGTGATTGACCGAACCGGGCGCCCGATTAAAGAAGCGAAAATGGATAAAAAGAAAGGCTTTTTAGGTAATCCGAAAAAGCAAATGGATGTTATCACTGATTACCTCAGTAACATCGCTCAGGAGGAACGAATTAAAATTCGCCCGCTTTGGCTAGAGCCGATTCCGGCGATGATTTTACTAGAGGATATTAAAAATAAATATGGGCTGGAAAATGAAGCTTCGGTTAAGCTGAATCCTGTGATCGGCGAATATGACGATCCGGCGAGACAGCAGCAATGCTTGCTTCGTTTGCCGCTTTCTGATGAAGGCAATACGGTCGTTTATGGGGTTGCTGGAAGTGGGAAAACCACCTTCTTGAATACAATGGTTTATTCACTCATCCATGAGCATACTCCAGACGAAGTGAATGTCTATTTATTGGATTTTGCTTCGGAAACATTGCGTGCTTTTGCGAAAGCACCGCATGTCGGGGATGTCATTCTTTCATATGAGAGTGAAAAGGTTAGCAATCTATTTAAAATGCTCCAAAATGAAGTAGAGCAAAGGAAGAAGCTTTTTGCAGATTATGGCGGAGATTATGCTTCCTATGTTGGTGCAACAGGTAATAAGCTGCCATCGATTGTGGTGGCGATTAATAACTTTGCTGCTTTTACTGAAATCTACGAAGAGAAAGAAGCTGCCGTATCCTTCCTGTCACGTGAAGGGACGAAATATGGAATCTATTTCGTGTTAACGGCGCTTGGAACGGGTGCTGTTAGATTCCGATTACTGCAAAACTTTAAGCAGCAAATAGTTCTGCAGTTAAATGATGAGACGGATTATGCAGTTGTAGTTGGCAAAACAGATGGCTTATTCCCATCGAAATACAAGGGTAGAGGTCTTGTGAAACGAGACGAAATATACGAATTCCAGGTTGCCCATATAACAGATGACCAAGTGCCATATGGATACATCCAAACAGAATGTCAAAAACTGCAAGTCGCTTGGAGGGGTACGACGGCTAAAAAGATTCCGATTTTACCAAATCATGTCGATATGGAATTCCTAGAAGACTATATTCGTAGTAATCAAAGTCCTTCTATCCCAATTGGAGTTGAAAAGAACTCACTAAATGTTCATTATTATCCATTCGGATCATCATATATCAGTATGATTTTAGCGGCTGGAAATGAATATCAAGCCTTTGTTCAGGATCTATCACTGTTTATCGGACAAAAATGTGGCTTGAATGTAACGTTTATTGATGCAACCCATAGCTTTACAGCGAAAAATAATTCAGGAATCGCTTATTACTCAACTGTGAAAGAATTTGAAAAGGTAGTTTCCGACTTATTTAACTTAGTGCTTTATCGCAATAACACATACAAAGATGCCATTGAACAGGGAATTGAAGTCGAACACTTTGAGCATAAGATCATTGTGATTGATTCTGTGGTGGCATTGAAAAACGCTCTTTCTAGTGAAGGTTCTGAAAAACTAGGCTTATTTCTCGAAAAAGGTGAGGCAACCTATAACATGTCGATTATTTTTGCCGAGCAATCAAAAAATCTAGCGGGAATTACGTTTGATAAATGGTATAAACGCCATATCAGTCCTAGTGATGGTATTTGGATTGGCAGTGGAATTGCCGAGCAATATCAGCTTAAGCCTTCCAAAACAACTGCAGAAATGCGGGAAGATATGAGTACTGACTTTGGCTTCTCTATTCAAAAAGGTAAGGCTGTCAAAGTAAAGCTATTAAACTCGAAAAAGGAGAATGGTGACAACGATGAATAAAGTACTTGTTGAAATTTTTCTTCCTGCGACAGGTAAGAGCTTTGATGTGTACATTCCATTAGAAAGTCAAATGAGTGAGGTTCTGGCACTAGTATCCACCTTGCTAAGTGATTTGTCTGAGGGAAAGTATAAAGCAGATAACAAAGCAGTGTTGTGTAATGCAACGACTGGAATTATTTACAATATTAACATGTCTGTTTCCGAGCTGGGTATTAAAAACGGTTCGAAACTGATGTTGATATAGATTTACCAATTTGAAAGGGGTATGAAAATGGGAAAACGTATTCGAGTTACACCTCAGGAGCTTGAAGCAGCTTCTAAGAAATTTGCAGGGCTATCTGAAACATACACAGGAATTTACACTGAACTAATGCAGGTAGCAAGTACAATGGGCGAAGCTTGGGAAGGTGAAGACAACGCTGCATTCGTTGATCAAATCACTGGTTTCACTAAGGATTTACAAACAATGGCTGAAAAGCTGC
>CALCRD010000520.1 GCA_937894355.1 uncultured Bacillus sp. | reverse complement strand
GAATGGATATAGTTTGAAAAAAAGACGTATTTCTTTCAACCTTGGCAAAAAGGAGATAGCTGCAGAGAAGGATATTTTTTGGGAAGTAAGGCAAGATGACTCCAGAGAAAGCTTAGATGGCAAAAACATTTTAGAAAATCTCAACGTAAGAATAGTTCAAATAGCAAACACACTAAATTATAAAAAATGGCTATCTGGAGGCAGAAACGGAAAAATAGGAGATAATCAGTCGTTAAAATATGATCTTGACATTTGTAATGAATTAAGTGCGGAGGTAGGGGAGAGGTTACACGAAATTAAAATGCATGCAAACCATAGAGCGATATGTTCGGAAGAGCTGGTACCAAACGCCGGGAACTACATTGAAATACCTGATCACATTGTGCTATTTCCTGAGTGGTCGCTGCCACCTGATCATTTATCGGATATAAGAAGATTTGTTGAGAAGACGGGGGTTTCAATACTGGCAGGGCTTTTGCCGCGCGAAGTACCAAGGACGGTGCCTGTTACCTCTGCTATTCGGGAAAAGGGTACAAGATTGCTTGTAAACGAAGCAGCTTTAATCTTGCCAGAGCCCGAGATGAAGCCCAGTTCCTATGAAAGAAGAAGAACGTTTATTTTTAAAATTCGCAAACCCTTTTCTAGTGTAGCAGAACTGGGCTTAGTAAAATTGTTAAATGAAAGGGCCATTGAAACTCATTGGGGTTTTTTGTCTGGTCAGGCATGGCATATTTTCTCATACCCAGGATGGGGGAGTTTTTCTATTGCTATATGCTCCGATATTATAGATACGTATATCTGGGATTGGTTGCGTGGTAGAATCCAGCACCTGTTTGTGGTTGCCTGCAATAAGGATACAGATCTTTTTGATCAATTAAGTTGGGCCAGATCATATGAATTATTTGCAAATATGGCAATAGCAAACCATGGGAAATATGGTGGATCTTTGGTCTGGACCCCGAAACATAGTTTTGATAAACGGATATTCTCTATTCATGGCTCTAGTATAGGTACATCATTTTCAGTAAAACTTCCTGTGAAATCTCTTATTGATAATCAGAAAGAGGGGTTAGCTAGAGCGGTCCAAGAGGAAGGGGAAAGCTGGAGTGCTTTGCTTGAGGAGAAGGAGAAAAATCATAATAATACAGATGAGACAGTGAAAGGCAAGAAAGTAGAAAAATATAAAAGTCCACCTCAGGATTATTCTTTTCATTGTGTTTTTAATGAAGCAGCTGCAACTAAAGAGGATGATTAAAACCGTTGTTACATTTGTCTTAAGAAAGAAACGGAAAAATTATAAGTTAATTATCTAACTGTTGATAGTTTAAAAATGCCTATCCTAGCTCTCGAAAAACTATTTTGTAAGATAAGTGGTGATGATATTTTGGATTGGAAAGATTTATTAAAACCTTATAGATTGGGTTGTATCGACCAAGAGAATGAAGCGGCTGCCCGAAGCGAATTTCAAAGAGATTACGATCGCATTATTTTCTCTTCAGCGTTTAGGCGCTTACAGGGTAAGACACAGGTATTTCCATTACCCGAAACTGATGTAATTCATAATAGATTAACTCATAGTCTTGAAACATTTGCAGTAGGGCGGTCCCTAGGTAATATGGTTGGAAAAGAACTAAAAATAGAGGATGATAATGGAAATATTATAGATGGTAAAGTTTTTGGGGAACTCGTTAGCGCTGCCTGTCTCACACATGATATAGGAAATCCGCCATTTGGACATTCTGGAGAGGATACAATATCGGAATTTTTCGGAAGCACAAGTGGGGATAAAATCTTAAAATATCTTAACAACAATCAAAGAGCTGATTTCATAAATTTTGAAGGTAACGCTATGGGGTTTTATTTATTGACCAATAGCAACCCCGAAGTCACTGAAGTTAAAGGGGGGCTTGGCTTAACCTATCCGACCTTAGCAACATTCACAAAGTATCCTCGTTCAACTTCTTTGGATAATGTTGATAAAGGTCGAGCT
>CALCRD010000519.1 GCA_937894355.1 uncultured Bacillus sp. | reverse complement strand
TAAACGGTGAAGAGAAAGCGGAACAATGGGCCAAAGGAATCGTAAACAATTTTGCCCGCCAACCAGATGGTGGTGACCGTGACCAAGCTAAGGCAATTGCGGCTGGTACTGGTGATGTTGCGATAATGAACACTTATTATGTTGGTCTACTAGCAAACTCTGAAGATCCGGAAGAAGTAAAAGTTGCTGAAAGTTTAGGAGTCTTTTTCCCGAACCAAAAAACAAATGGTACCCATGTGAATATTAGTGGAATTGGACTAACGAAGCAGAGTAAAAATAAAGAAAATGCAATTAAGCTTATTGAATATATGACAAGCGTTGAAGCACAAGAATTTTTGTCAGCAGAGAATTTTGAATTTCCGGTAAATCCTGAGGCAGCTAAACCGGAATTGCTTGAGAGCTGGGGAGATTTCAAAATGCAGGAACTAAATTTTGATACTTTAGGGGAGCATAATAAAAAAGCAATCGAAATTTTTAATAAAACAGGTTGGAAGTAATATGAAGGCAGAAGTTATTAAGCGTAAAATTAAAAAAGAATTTAATGGCTGGTGGATAATAAGTTTAATTGGGGCGGTAGTTATACTACTGCCTATCCTTTTTATATTCACCTCTATATTTCAAGCACCTAATGAAAACTGGCTGCAAATTCGTCAGTACTTGCTGAAAAATTATGTTACAAACACCGTAATTCTTGTGGTGCTGACTGGTATTTTCACGGCTATTCTAGGTGTAACCTTGGCTTGGCTGATTGCAGCATATGATTTTCCACTAAAAAGGTTTTTCCGTTGGGGGTTAATGCTGCCACTAGCGATTCCGACCTTTATAGCCGCATACACTTATCGAACCATGCTAGGGTATACCGGTGTAGTTCAATCAACATTAAGGAATTATTTTGATTATCAAATTAACCCAGAATGGTTAACAGTTTCGGGAATTAGTGGTGCCGTGTTTATTTTCACGCTATTCCTATTCCCATACGTGTTCATGATTACAAGAGCATTTCTAGAAAGTCAAAGTACAGCTTATATTGAGAATGCAAGGCTGTTGGGAAGGAAGCCACTTGCTGTATTTTATAAAGTAGTACTTCCACTTTCAAGGCCGGCTATTGTCGGAGGCACAGTATTAGTCATCTATGAGGTGCTTGGGGACTACGGGGTTACAAGCTTATTAGGGATTCACACCATTTCGACCGCAATTTTTCAAACATGGTTTGGGATGTACGATGTGAATTCTGCAATGAGACTTGCTGCATGGTTGATGGTTATCATCGTCGGCGTATTCTTTTTAGAAAAATTACTAAGACAAAGGCGCCGTTATCATTTAAGCAATAAGTCGCGGCCATTGGTACCTGTGAAGCTGAAAGGAATGGCTGGGATTGCTGCCTTTATTTATTGCGGAGTTGTATTTCTAATAGGATTTCTCATTCCGTTCATACAGTTAATTGTTTGGGCAAAAATGACCTTTCATAAAGTTTGGGATGCGACATTTTTCACCTTACTTTATCAAACCGTCTTTGTTGCGGTCATATCTACATTAATTATCCTTATTCTTTCAGTAGTTGTCGCTAATGTTAGTCGAACTCATTCAGCATTTTCTTTCATTTTATCGAAATCTGTAACGACAGGATATTCGATTCCAGGTCCGATTATCGCTATTGGTGTTCTGGCTATGTTTATCTACCTCGATAAATGGCTTGCGCCGATTTATTCTTCGTTGGGGCTGGGTGAAGCACCACTTATTTTAAGTTTATCTTTAATCATGTTGATCGTTGGATATATTATCAGGTTTACTGCTACCGGATTTAATGCGATTGAAGTAGGCTTTGAAAAAGTGGGAACAAAGTATATGGAAGCTTCGAGAATGCTCGGACTAGGTTTGACCAAAACGTTTTTTAAAGTAGATTTCCCATTAATAAAAGGGGCTATAGTAAGTGGATTTATTTTAACATTTGTTGAGATTTGCAAGGAATTACCCTTGGCCTTATTGCTGAGACCATTTAATTTTGAAACTCTAGCAACAAAAACTTATCAATATGCAAACGATGAGCAAATATACGAGGCTTCTATTTCATCGTTGTTAATCATTGTATTAAGTATTTTATCTGTAATCATTATCCAAATGATTAGTAAGAGGGTGAAACAATGAGTATTGTCGAAATAGCAGGTCTTACTTTTTCTTTTTCCCGTAAAGAGAAACCCGTTATTAATGATTTTTCATTTACAATGGAAAAGGGTGAAATTGTGGGCATTTTGGGGCAAAGTGGAAGTGGAAAAAGTACTTTACTGCGCTTGATTTCTGGCTTGGAAATGCCGATGAAAGGAACCATAAAAATTGCCGGTACTACTGTCGTCGGTGAAGGTGTTTTTATTCAACCTGAGAAAAGAGGCGTGGGTATGGTTTTCCAAGACTATGCACTCTTTCCTCATATGACGGTGAGAGATAATATTCTTTTTGGTTTATCCAATCTACCTAGGAAGCAACGAAATTCACGTGTAGAAGAAATGCTGGAGCTAGTCCAGATGGAGAATTTTGATAAAAGGTATCCACATGAACTAAGCGGTGGTCAGCAGCAAAGAGTCGCTCTTGCTAGGGCACTTGCCCCGAAGCCGAATGTGCTGTTATTGGATGAACCTTTCAGTAACCTTGATGCTGATTTAAAAGAGTCGATTAGAAATGACCTTGGGTTGATTTTGAAAAAAGCCAATATGACTTGTATTATGGTCACCCACGACAGGAGAGATGTTGAAGCAATATGTTCTCATAGCATTGTCCTTGGTCAATCCAATAATATTAACGACTTCAACATAAAAAGATGCCAAAATATAAAATAGTTTCCTGCATTTATTTGAGTGAGATAATCATAGGGACTGTTCTTGTGCTTCCTAATGGGAGCACAAGAACAGTCCCTACGTCCTTTTTAAATCATCTTTTTGTTTTCTGCCGTGGAAGAATAGTTGATTTTGTTCTGATAGGGCCTCTTTTGCGGTGATTTGGTCGGGTTCGAGGCAATAGACGGCGGTTTTACTACCAAGTGATGAACGGTAGGCATCTACATATTTTTGCGAAAGCTTTTGGTCAAAATATCCTGGAACAAATTTTTCTAGCATTGCTTGTAATATATCAGTCGATTCTTCGAGGGCATCCAATACTTTTACTGTGCCAAAAACCATCACACTTTGATAAGCTGTTCCGATATCAGCAGGGATAGGATCGGCGATGGTTCCTAAATCTTCAGAAACTGTAAAACAAACTCGATTGTCCTTTGCAATCGCATCAGTTTTGCGTCCTTTATCACTTCCATGAAAGTAAACTTTTTCATTTTTCCACACGAAGTTTAAAGGGACAACATAGGTGCCTTCTTCATCCCATAAACCCAAATAACCGACTCTAGCATGTGAAAGCAAATCATTGATTCTAGTTTTATCTTGTAATTCTTGAAAACTTCTACGCATGTCTCTATGTTCCAATTTACTAAT
The DNA here is from genome assembly GCA_937894355.1 of uncultured Bacillus sp. Classification (GTDB taxonomy): domain Bacteria; phylum Bacillota; class Bacilli; order Bacillales; family Cytobacillaceae; genus Bacillus_BU. The sequence goes on along the minus strand of CALCRD010000519.1, from coordinate 5,628 downwards.
CCTTCTTTCATTAAAATTTCTGTTGAATAGGTTTCCTCCGTTATATAAAAAATGCGATTTCCAATTTGTTATTCTAATATTACCAAATATTGTCTTTGTGGAATAGGGGAAATGGGAAAAATATTGTTGAAGGCTAAAGTCTGCTTTCGTAACTTTTTGGAGCTCATGTAAACATTCATAGAGAATTTAAGGAATAGCGAACATTACCGCAATGTTATGCTGTATATTTATATGTACAAACTAGTTGATCCTTAGAGCGTAGTGCCTAAGCAACATTTTATTTAAGTGGTGATGACTAATGAAGGAAAAGAAAAAGCTACTAGAAGTAGATTTATATAAACCAATTCAGCAGTATTTTGCTTCTGAAAATTATGATGTTTATGGTGAAGTGAATGACTGTGATATAGCCGCAGTCAAGGATGATGAATTAGTGATTATTGAGTTGAAGCTAACATTAAGTGTTGATTTGCTAATCCAGGCAGCCAAACGGCAACGGTTAACGGACCAGGTTTATATTGCCGTTCCAAGACCAAAGGGACGGTTAAATTCTAAGCAATGGAATGATAAATGTCATTTGGTTAAAAGATTAGAGCTAGGTTTGATTGTTGTTTCATTCTCAGGGAACCTTGCTAATGCAGAAATTCTTTTCCATCCGAGCCCATTTAATCGTCGTCAAAGTAAGGGACAGAGTAAGCGAAAGCGAGTCGCCCTAATGAAAGAGATTGAAGGGAGAAGCGCTGACTACAATGTTGGTGGGAGTCATAAGACAAAAATTATGACTGCCTATAAAGAAAATTGTATCCAGATTGCTGGTTTCCTTGACCATTTCGGTCCACTAGCGCCGAGGGATTTAATAAAGATGGGAACAGGAAGTAAAACTTCTTCCATCTTAACGAAGAACTACTACGGCTGGTTCGAGAGAGTGAAGCGGGGAATCTATATGATCACCGACAAGGGAAAAGAAGAGATAAAGAAACATCCTGAACTAGTAGATTATTATTTTAATCAGAAATAACCAGAGGGACGGTTCTCATGCTTCCGTAGGAAGCACAAGAACCGGCCCTCTGACTTTAATTTTAATTATATTCTGAAAAATTAGTAAAATAATGTATAATATTAGGAAAGTGTATGACAGGTGATGTATGTTAACAAGTTTCGTCTAGAGGGGATTCGACCAAAGGTGCACTTGTTCTAATTTTTATACCATAATTAGTTAAATTAAGGAGGCAGCTCCTTTCAAAGTCCCCCACAAAAACAAGTTTTTTAACGAATGTATATAAGCAGGTCAGAGGTCCAAACAATTTAATGACCGTGATTGTAGATAAATCCTTCATATATTAATATTTTTAAGCAACAAACAATGGGAGAGAAGTTAAATGCCAGAAACAACCTATAAATATCGCCAAGAGCGAAAACAAGCAGAAAAAACGAGGCAAAGCCAGCAAAGGGATAATAAACCGCCTAAAAGGGCCCTTTTTTGGAAAAAGGTAATTATTGTCTGTTTGGTTCTTGGGCTTGTATCAACCGGTGCAGGAGCGATTACATTCGCTACAATGGTCAAGGATACACCAAAATTAGATTCTGCTAAACTAGTAGACCCGCTATCAACGAAATTTTATGATAAAAATGGAAACTTTATCTATGAATATGGGAAGGAAAAGCGAACAAAAATCAGCTATGAACAGGTTCCGAAAGTACTTGAACAGGCGTTTATTGCCACTGAGGATTCTCGCTTTTATCAACATGAAGGAATCGATATAAAAAGGACTACAAAGGCAATTATCGTCAACCTAACTGGAGATTTCGGTTCTCAGGGTGGGAGCACTATTACTCAACAAGTAATCAAAAACTCATTTTTGACTCCCGAAAAAACCGTAAAACGAAAAGTGCAAGAGTGGGACTTGGCTTACCAACTAGAACAAATGTATTCCAAACATGAAATATTAATGATGTATTTAAACAAAATTTACCTTGGCAACCGATCTTACGGAGTGGCGACCGCAGCAAAGAACTATTATGGTATTGAGGCACAGGAATTGGAAAAGTTGACTTTAGCACAAGCAGCTATGTTAGCAGGGCTACCACAAAGTCCGAATAATTACGATCCAACCAAGCCAGAAAATATCGAAGCAGCCACCAATCGCCGAAATCTTGTTTTAAGTTCGATGGTAAGAGAAGGCTATATTACCGAACAACAAAAGCAGGAAGCATCAAATGTTCCGGTCACCGAAGGTCTTGTACCAAAAAGCACGCTACAAAATATGCCATATGAAGCATTTTTTGATGCAGCTGTAAAAGAGGTAAAGGCAAAACTGAAGGATGTTGACATTAGTAAAGATGGTTTATCGATTTATACGACCTTGGATCCAAGTGCCCAGGATTATGCCGATAAAATGATGAACACCAATGAAATCATTTCCTATCCGAATGACCAATTTCAAGGAGCATTTGTTTTTCTCGATACTAAAACGGGAGAAGTCAGGGCGATAGGGAGCGGGCGTAACGACTATAGAGCCGAATTCCTTGGGAATAACTTTGCCGTTGAAATGAAGCGTCAACCCGGCTCAACATTTAAACCAATTTATGATTATGGTCCGGCAATTGAAAACTTAAAATGGTCAACTGGCCATATAATTGAGGACAAGGAAACTAAGTACTCAACAGGCCAACCGATTTCAAACTGGGACCATAAATACCACGGAAACATGACAATCAGAACGGCATTGCAATATTCATACAATATCCCTGCACTGCTCACGTTGCGAGCGGTGGGGGAGGATAAGGCAAAAACCTTTGCAAAACAATTGGGCATTACCTTTGATAATGATGAGGTATTCGAATCCTACTCGATTGGGAGCAATACGGTAAATCCTTTAGCCATCGCCGGAGCATACAGCGCATTTGGAAATGGCGGAGTATACAATCAACCGCATTTTGTCCAAAAAGTGGCTTTCCCTAATGGCAAAGAAGTTAGCTTTGCCCAAGAATCCAAACGGGTTATGAACGATTATACTGCTTATATGGTGACCGATATGTTGCGAACAGTCGTCGATGCTGGCTCAGGAATTACAGCAAATGTCCCTGGAGCTGATGTTGCCGGAAAAACAGGAACAACCAATTTTGATAAAAAAACTGCTACAAAATATGGATATCCTAGCTCTGCAGCGAATGATAGCTGGTTCGCTGGCTATACACCACAATACACCATGGCAGTTTGGACAGGCTATTCAAAAAACGGAACGGGTACCTATCTGACAGGTAATACGACGAAAATCTCCCAGCTGATATTTAAAAAGATGATGCAAACATTTGTGACAGAGACATCAGGCTTTCAACAACCCAGCAGTGTCTACAAAGTCAATAACGAGCTATATATAAAAGGAGTCAGCAACGCAGAAGTTCCACCAAAAGAAAAAACGATTTGGGATATTTTGGGTGGCAAAGACAAAGATAAAAACAAAAATAATTACAAAAATAAACAAATGAACTGGAATCAAGAAAAACAAAAAGACAAAAACAAAGACAAAAAAAAGAAGAAAGATGATTAGTAAAATCAAAGAGAGTGGCACTATCCGAAATTGGATGGTGCCACTCGCTTTTTGAACCAGGAGAACCGTCACTCTCATTCTGTCTCTTTGAAATACTAAGAATTTCTTAAGAATTTGGTGGGGAATTTGTTAAGATTCGTTTGCTACCATTATTGTAGATGAAAATAATCTAAAGCTAGAGTAATGGGGTGGGAATCATGACTGAAACGATATTATTAATCATAGTAGATTGGGGTTTCTGGGGTGTACTTCTTGCCTTATTTATTGAGGGGAGTGCTGTTCCCTTTTTCGGATCATTTTTCATGGTAACGGTGGGATTCATTTTAGATTTCACATGGATTGAACTGACTTTTATATCCCTGTTAGGAAGCTTATTATATGCGCTAGGTAGTTACATACCTTTTTTTATCGGAAAAAAATTAGGAACCACATTGGAATTAAGATTGAGTTTAGCCAAGAAAGAAAAACTGGCGAAAGCTAAGGCTTCTATTAGCAAGCATGGAGTTTGGAGTGTTGCGATTTCAAGTCCACTTCATTTAGGAAATGTTGTTCCTTTCCTTGCAGGTATGTCAAATATGAATCTTCGTCTCTATACAATCCTAACAATGATTGGAATAGCCCCGTCTACTTTTCTGTTTTTGAGTATAGGTAGTTTTTATCATGGAGACTCCCAGACTATTATCAAAATCATAATCGACTATCAAGCGATATTACTATATGGGTTCATATTGATAACAGCAATCTATTTAGCTCGGAAAATGATTACTCATCACAAGGAGAAAATCACCTTAAAAAATATTGGGTGATTTATCATGTTATTAACATTTTTTGAAAATAGTAGAGAAGACAGAAAGTATTTTATTTTTGTCAATAATTTAATGTAAAAATTCATAAAAATGTCAGAATTATCAGATAATATATAATTAATAAATCGGAAAGGGTGGAATTTATATGGAAAGAATGAAATTTGTTATTAAAGGTATTAGTGGTTTGGTTGCTTCGCAGTTAATAATATTTTTGGGTAGTTTATTATAAAAATGTCGGAATGTAAGTATGTATTTCAGATTCGTCTAAATACTACTTCATATCTGGTACTTCAATTAACTCTGAGGTAGGGATAAACTTTGTTCAAACTATTTTATAGATATAATCCAAAAAGAAAATATTGAGAGGGTGTTTTGGATTTATTTTAATCAAAGCACCCTTTTTCCTTTTTTGGTTTTGGTTTTCGTTGCAATCATTCATTCTAGGTCACAAATAAGGATTATTTGGAATTTTAATGCTTTTTCAGATTGTTTTCATCTAAATAGATTATTTTAAAGATAATAAATCACAATATTATAAAGGGGTTTTTTTATGAAGCATCTAAAAATGGTATTTATTGTATTTTTATTTATTTTTGCATTTAATTATGTAACGCCAGGGATCAACCTCGTTTCTGCAGATGATGATGACTATGAAGAAGAATATGAATATCAAGAGGATGAAAGTGAAGATGGAGAAGAAGATGAAGACGGACCTTATGAGGATATAGGAGAAATGGTTGGCTGGGGAGCAGTTATCGCAATGGGTACTGGGGCATTGATATTTCCACTTAGAAGATCAATGAAAACAGTCATAACGAATTTTCCAGAAGCTAAAAGTATTTTTATATCCATTACCAAGTTTTTTGGGAAATACCATATATTTATCGGAGTAATTGCTTTGGCTTTAAGTATCTTTCATGGAGTTGCCATGTACCTAAGTGAAGGGGAATTGGAAAGCGAAGGGATCATTGGATTAGGTGCAGTTATATTAATGGTGATTGCTGGCATCCTCGGAACCGCTTTATACAAAAATAAGAAGTCGAAAAGTCTTCGAACTGCGCATACGATTTTAATTGTATTTGCCATTCTGATTGGAATTGCTCATATTTTCGTTTCTTAAGAAAATTAATTCTATCAGTTTTAGGCGAGAGTACCCCTTCCTCAAGGAATGTGTAGAGCGAAGCCCAATGAGTAGGGAGGGGGTGAATCGCCTTTTGCGAGCAAAACACTTGTTTGTATGGTAAAATATATTAGAACAAATTGTTCCTTGAAAA
>CALCRD010000518.1 GCA_937894355.1 uncultured Bacillus sp. | reverse complement strand
TTTAATTGTTTGCTTACTTTTTTCCACAACGGGCAATGTTTTTGCCCAGACATCTTATGACCCAGCCTACTATCTGATCTATCATGATCTGTATGGCAATAACCTTTCGGAGCGTGGAATAGAGCTGATTGAAGAAATTGAACTTGATGACTGGTGGCATGTCCGAATAATCACCGCTATACCTTCTGGTAAAAAAGTTGGGATAATCATAGTAGGCGAAAATCATAAAACTGTTATCATGCCCTATGAAATCGATGATTTGCTTTCAGCATTTGACACAATGCGATCATTAGCAAAGGAGAGAGGCACTAAAACAGAACTCATGCGAGAAAAATATCAATATACGACTAAATACACCAGAACCCTATTTGGAATATATGCATATAAACAAGGAACCTGGAAAGATTTTGGGGATGACGAAACCATTGATATTAGGGTACAAGGTAGCGACTATAAAAAATTGGAGAGAGCAAAACAAACTCTAGAAGAACATGGGATAAGTAATTGGAAATCCGATGTTGACCCAATTGTTACCGATGTTTATGAGCTATGTCACTCGTTAGCAAAATCCTTGAATAGGAAAGATAAATTTATCCCATAAACTAAGTTACGCCTTAGCCAGAAACCACTCGCTCCTTGATTAGTTCCTACTTTGCTCCATAGCCCCTATACCGAACCTTAAACCTTTTTATAATGCCCCTCATCAGCCCCACATATACCATCAGCATCCTTTCAGACCTTGACCCGGCCACGGTCTCTTCCGTGGCCAATGACCTGCTGCAATCCGACAAGGAAAGCAATGTCAAAAAAATAAGCGAAGCTCTTGAAACCATAATCGAGTTCTCCCTTGCTTCCATAAACAGCCCCAAAGCAACCGGGAAAGAGATAACCAATGCCCTGTTCGACCTGATCCAGGAACACCGCTACGACTTTGACTCCGTCACCATCGGGCAGCTGAAAGCACAGATCTCCTCTCTGACTGAAGAGTGGATCCGCTCCAACCAGCTCTGGGAAAGCCTCGGCAAAATGCCGGAGATCTTTAACAGCTGCTTTATCTTCTGCTTGTACAATTATGCCGAGGTGGTGAGGAGGGAAA
>CALCRD010000517.1 GCA_937894355.1 uncultured Bacillus sp. | reverse complement strand
ACGCATATTGGCGATGCGGAATATACAAGTATGCGTAACACCGGTGCGCAAAACATTGGTCAGCTTACCCGTGAAGGGTTGGGCAACGAGAATGTTTTGCTGATCGGCTTTACTACCTATGAAGGTAAAGTTATGGCAGGCCCAAGCTGGGGTGCCCCTATGGAGGAAATGACCATTCCGCCTGCCGTTTCCAATAGCATAGAATATAAATTGAATCAAATAGATCAGGAAAGTTTTTATTTGATTTTTGATAAAGAGGATCGAAAGGAAAAAAACCTCAAGACAATGGGGCATAGGGCAGTGGGGGTAGTCTATGATCCCAGAGGAGATAAAAGACAATTTGTGCCCACCATAGTTCCCATGCGCTACGACGCTTTGTTCTTTTTTAAAAAAACCACCGCTGTGCGGGTTTTGAAAAGGTGAAGCAACAACTCTACTTGGCAGATTAGCAGTTGATACCAGGTTTCAAGGACAAGGCACAGGTAAATTATTACTAATTGACGCTTTAAAAAGATGTAATGAAACAGCTAAAACTTTAGATTCTTATGCTGGAATTGTTGATCCTCTATTTGAATATATATCAGAAAAGGTAATTGTACATACAAGTTATTCTGATTGCCTGCACATTGCGCTTGCAACAATTGTTCCGGCGGATATACTCGTAAGCTGGAATTTTCGGCATATTGTAAATATTCAGCGAATTCGAGGTTACACTTCGATCAATATTAAAAATGGATACAAACAATTGGAGATTCGGTCACCAAGAGATTTAATGTATTATGGAACGAAAATTGAGAAAAAGTTTGATGCTGTAAAAATGGCCCGTGAAATCAAGGACAAACTGGATGCAAAATTATCCAAAATGACCAAGGAGGAGATTGTCGCGTATTTTGAGGAGCAACGAATGAAAGCCAAACGTGTTAAGCCCAGCGCCTAACAAATTAATATAATCGTCCGGCAGAACTAAAGGTCTGTTCCATGCGTTAAAAAACTCGTCTTAGCGGTGCTATGGTTGTGTTTTTTGCCTTGTTGGCGAACAAAATAGCTGCCTATAAATTAGTAATGTTATTCCGGAGAAGACCCTTAGTTAGAACCTCTGCCCTAAAACTCCAGGTGGTGCAGCCAAAGGTTTATTATCACTATACCCATAAATACTCGAGACAGAAGCTTTCTTTATTAACGTTACTGTAGCTTTTATTTAAGGAAATTAAACTCTTCTATCAATTATACATTGGAAGTACAGATAATAATATCGCCCTGTTTGCATGCTTCTATTAAAAAAGTTCGTACTTTTAACGAAGATTCTGGTGGTGGCGAAAGTGGGATATTAAAAATGCCTGACAGTACTTAGCTTCAACCTTTGGCGTTCATTTAAATCTTTCTTTTTTGCATAAAGTATCTGATTTAAATTTAAGCCTCACCAGTCTATAAAGCATAAAGCGGATATATACGCGATGTTCCGCGTATTGCAAATTGTTGGGTTCAATATAAAAAATAACACTATGACAAATATTCGATTAACAGTTATCATTGTTTTCATTTGTATTTCGACAAGTATATTTGGGCAGATTAAAGATTTTCGACTCTATCAGGAAACAATTAATAAAGCAGAATTATATATTGTTAATGAGAATAAAATTCAGGCTTTAAACTCTTATTATAATTTACTGACCACTAGCGATGGGAACTTCTCGAAAGATATTTACAACTCACTTATCCTTGCCAAAGAATTGAATCGATTTGATACTTTATTCAAATTGCTTGATTTGGTTAAAGCCAAGAATTTTGATAATGCCTACCTGAGTGGCCTGGAAGAATTTTCAGATTTACATGAAAATGTTAAATGGCAAGAGTTCATCAATTCAAATAACAATGTTATATACATTGACTCAGAATTAAGAAATAAAATTAATGATCTACACACAAGAGATCAATTTTTTAGAATTAAGGAAGGTTCATATGGAAAGTATGGCGATACCATTCGAAAAATTGATAGCATAAATATGAATTATCTATTATCTCTTATGTCAAACGGAAGTTTACCTGGGGAAAAGGAAATTGGTGCAAGAGATTTTCGGGGTGGTCAAGGATACGATATAGTTTTGCATCATTACATGCAAAATCGTTCGAGAAATAAAAAGTTATTAAATATCACTCCAATACTAGTAAATCAAGTTTTAGAAGGTAGAATTGAACCCAATAAATGTGCGCTTTGGTTAGAATACCAAAATGGAGAATTTATTGCCGGAGTTTTTGATGTTGCCAGAGTCAGCTATGATGGTAAAACATCTAAATACTACTCTCCTCCATACTCAAAAGAAAAGAAACTCTTAATTGATGCATATAGAAAATGGATTTATCTTGAACCTATTGAGGATTACTACAAAAAAGTACTTTTTGTTACAAATAACGAAGACAACAATTTTAAATTCGATATCCGACTCAACACTTTCCAAATGAGTAGCGAAACAGACTTTTTTAACTACCAAACAAAGATGATTGAATTAAAATAAACTGCACATAATAAACAGGACTTCATGTGGCCAACCCCGCACAAACATCAGGAAATACTGAATGAAGTTCTGGCTTGGCTGCTATTTCTCTAGGGAGTGAGCAAGTCTAAAATCCATACATTATTAATAATTGACTTTTCCATCGGCAAGATTTTTTAGTGGATAAATGCAATTTTTGGTGCCAGAAATCGGACAAATGTTGTTTAATATCAACAAATACACTACTTTTGTGGATAACATTCAACATAAAGACATGGCTGCCAAAAAACAAGTGTTGTTCCCAAAGCATCAAAAGATCATGGAACAAGTAGGTGAGAATATCAAACTGGCCAGAAAGCGCAGGAAGCTTACTACTATACAAGTAAGTGAACGGGCCGGCATTGACAGAAGCACATTATACCAAATCGAAAAAGGGAATGGAAGCGTTTCAATGGCTGCTTATTTTAATACATTGAGGGTATTGGGATTACAGGATGATTTCCTGAAACTTGCAGCGGATGATGTATTTGGCAGAAAACTTCAGGACCTGGGTTTAATGAGTAAAAAATAATTATGTCAACTATAAAAACAGATATGCTGGTTTATGCGCATTGGTTGGGAATGAAAGACCCTAAATTGATAGGTGTGTTAAGTGCGCAGCAAGCAAAAGGCAAAAAGGCATTCAGTTTTGAATACGCTGATGATTGGATGAAGTCCGCAGAGCAAGTATTGCTGGATCCGGATATTGGTTGGTATAAAGGACAACAATATCCGGCTGGGAAAGAGAATTTTGGAATCTTTTTCGATTCGATGCCAGATACGTGGGGGAGAACCTTGATGAAACGGCGGGCAGCACAAAAAGCGAGGGCGGAAGGTAAGGCTACACCAAATTTATACGATATTGATTTCTTATTAGGTGTATGCGATGAATGCAGGATGGGGGCTTTAAGATTTAAACTGGACCCTAACGGGCCATTTTTGGACAATAACCCGGAAACACCCATTCCACCGTTGAGCAGCATTAGAGAATTGCAACATGCTGCATATATTTTGGAATCTGGTGAAGAAAACGAAGAAATAAAAAAGTGGCTTTCCATTTTGATAGCGCCCGGTTCTTCTCTGGGAGGCACGGAGGGGTTCCGTTTTCACTCCTCTTCGTCGTTG
>CALCRD010000516.1 GCA_937894355.1 uncultured Bacillus sp. | reverse complement strand
GCCCTCTATCCCGCAAAATCGCCTCAGCCATCGGACTTCGACACGTATTCCCCGTGCAAACAAACAAAACCCGTACCATAACCACCCCTCCTTACCTCCCATTATAAACAATCAGCGCTGCAAATTCCCAAACCAAACCTACTGCAATTCTTTTTATGAAGGCTGTGTTAAAGCTCAGTGTTGATTTTTCACACAATGTTGATTGGAGTGGAAGGCACGCAGACTCCTGCAGGAGCACGAGCTGAGTGAGACTCCGAAGGAAGGAACGACCGAAGGAGGCTCACGGGTGAGCCTGCGGAAAGCGAAGTGCCTGCAACGGAAATCAACATTCAAGTTTAACAGAACCTAAAAAAAAGCAAGAAGAGAGAATTTCGCTCGCCAACAACGCTGCTGTTGCCGGCACTTTTGCTGATGATCACTCCCGACACCGTACCCCTGCCTGCGTTTACAACCCGTATGGAGGACCCCTTATGACAAGAATCAAAACCTACATCGTACTAGCGGCAATACTATTCGCAGTGACCCTCCTCGTCCCAACCTTACTTGTACTCCCCTTTAGCGAGGGAGTAGAAAGCGGCAAGCTTGGGGAAGCACTGACTCAGAAACAGAATCAAGTGGCACAGTCTGAAGCAGTTATTGCCCCGGAGCAAGGAGTGGAAGTGGCCGTTTACCGGACATCATCACAACAAATGGAGACTCTTCCGCTTGAAAATTACGTAATCGGAGTCGTTGCTTCAGAAATGCCAGCAGATTTCGAAATGGAAGCGCTCAAGGCCCAAGCTTTAACAGCCAGAACCTACATTGTAAAACAAATGCTTAGCCAAGACCGCGTAGGGTTGCCAGCAGGCGCTGACACAGCGGACAGCCAAATCCACCAGGTCTATAAAAATCAGGACGAACTGCGGAGAATTTGGGGCAGTGATTATAATTGGAAAATCAAGCGGATTAACCAAGCCGTCCAAGAAACATCCGGTCAAATCCTCACCTATAATAGCGAACCGATTACAGCTACCTTTTTTTCTACCAGCAATGGCTTTACCGAAAACTCTGAGGAATACTGGTCAAATTCTTTTCCATATCTAAGGAGTGTAAAAAGCCCATGGGACAAAAAGTCCCCTAAATATACTGACAAAAAGATCATTTCAATCAAAGAATTTGAAAGCAAGTTAGGGGTCAAATTAGCGAACAGAACATCGGTGGGGACGATAACAGCAAAAACAGCTGGAAACAGAGTCGCCAAAGTCAACATCAATGGAAAAACGCTAACCGGCAAAGAAATTCGCGAAAAATTGGATCTACGCTCCACCGACTTCACCTGGGCGGTGCAAGGCGAAAACGTCGTCATCAGTACAAAAGGCTACGGTCATGGAGTGGGCATGAGCCAATACGGAGCAAACGGAATGGCAGCAGAAGGGAAAAACTATCAACAAATCGTCCAACACTACTACCAAGGCATCGCCATCTCCTCCTCCCAACCACTAATGACCAAACTAACCGCAAAACAATAACAACAAAAGCGATGGGGGGTTCCCATCGCTTTTGTGCTTTAGTGCAGCGGGGGACAGTCCCCCGCTGCACTAAAGCGTTGTCGCACTGGGGGACAGGCCCCCAGTGCTTTAATGCGTTAACGTGTTTTTGTGAAGAGGTTTTGAAATCCCTTTAGCAATTTCCCGAGCCATACGAAACGCTTCTCGCGAAAATAGGCTTCGCGAATCACGTACCAGCTGACGCTAACCCCGATCCAATCCTTGACCAAATCGATGAAAGTCGCTGAGCGGTACGGCATGAAAGATTGGTGGAATTCATCAAGCAGGCCATACGCCGCAGCCAACAAAGCGCAAATTAAGCTAACCCGCACTGTGATTCTATCTGTCGTTAGCCAGGCTCCCACCAGAGACAAATACACAATCGCAAACTCTATCAAATGCAACGATTCTTTTATAAATCGGTCTATTGAAGTTGAAGGTAACTCAACAATTGCGTCAGCTGGGAGGCCTGACATAATCCAAATAGCACCCATAAGGAAAACTGGTAAGATACGGAAAAACCACTTAATAATAGTCATGATGTATACCCCTTAAAAAAAGTTTAGATATTAATGCATAAAAAGTTCACCTTTGTCGAAAAATAAGCAGAAAAAATTTTTTCAGCATATGGTATATAATCCTCGTAATCTGTTCACAATGATTGCAGAGGTGATGAAAATGAGAGAGGAAGAAAAGAACCGCTCTTCTCAAGAGACTAGTTTGAAACGCTTTTTCAAAAAGCGTTGGGTATTTCCAGCCGTTTATATTGCAAGTGCAGCTATCATTTTAACCGGGGTCCTTTGGTACCAAAGCAGCGACAATGCAAATGACAAAATTGATAACAGTGCAACTGACCTTTCCGGCAGAGCTGGGCACGATCAGCCAGCAGTAGAAGTTAACCGTCTAATGGAGAACTTCATTATGCCGGTAAAAGATCCTGAATCTGTTGTGATCAAAACGCCATTCTATGAATATGATGGCAAAACAGCAGAACAAGAAGCCGCTTTAGTAGTTTACAATAACTCTTACCATCCGAACACTGGTATTGATATTACCATGGAAGACGGAAAATCTTTCGAAGTTGTTTCGGCGCTAAGTGGTACTGTAACTGCAGTTACTGAGGATGTTTTACTCGGTAATGTCATCGAAATCGAGCATGATAAAGGCATTGTAACACAATATCAATCCGTTAACGATATCATGATTGAGATTGGCGACGCGGTAGAACAAGGACAAACTCTTGCAAAGGCTGGACAAAGTTTGTATAACGAAGCCGCAGGAACTCACCTGCACTTCGAAATCCGTAAGGACAATGTTCCCGTAAATCCAAATGATTATATCAATAAGCCAATGAGCGCATTACAGGAATCAAAAACGGTAAATGAACAAACCGAAGATGATGGCAAATCGGCTGATGACGAAGCTGCAAAAAAGAAAGATGCTACTGAAGACAAAGACGCTGCTGATAAAAAAGACGCTACTGAAGACAAAGGTACTTCAGAAGACAAAGACGCAGCCGATGATAAAAAATCGACAGATGACAAAGACGCCACTGATGACAGCAAAGCTGATGAAGAAGGCGATGATAAGTCAGATGAAGATAACAAAGAGGATGACAAAAAGGAAAATTCATCCCAATCAACTAAAATGAATTCGTAACACCCTATGTAACATCATCCCAATACCGGCACAGGAGCAACTAAACTCATAACCTGTGCCGGTATTTTTGTGTGGAAAAATGCGAGATCTATTTTGGGATTATTGGAGAATGGTGGTCGTCGGGATAACCCGATTACCACCTTCTTTCCAGTTTGAAAGACTTAATTACGATTTTTAAGCCCACGCCATGTGCAGAAGCGTTCTTTTAGTGGAAAATCCGTAATTTTGCTCTGCAGCGAAGGGTAATCCTGGGAAATCTTGCGGAGATTTGCTGTGACTTAATTCACTTGGAGCGATAAATCCGAAAAAATCGGCGATAAACAGTAAAAAATCGGCGATAAACCCAAAATAATCGGCGATAAACTCAAAATAATCGGCGATAAAAATTCCCCGGGTGATAATCAACACTCTAACACTATCAATAGTAGGTATTTCTACCTAATTTTATGCAAGCATCCCTCTAAGATTATGTTAAAATTGGCTAGAGGAGGGATGATATTTTTGAAAAAAATCATAATCGGATTGACCTGTCTTATTTTACTAGCAATATTGTCCAGTTGCTCCAAAGAAACTAGCCCAGAAAGTCGTTTCTCTGAATATATCCAACTGTGGAATGAACAAAAGTTTGCCAAAATGTATCAATACCTATCGGTTGATGCCAAAAAGGCCGTCACAAAAGCTGAATTCGTCGACCGCTATACTCAAATATACAAGGATTTGGAAATACATAAACTCGAAGTGCAGTATGCCAAACCTGATAAGGCTGTTAAGACGAAGGAGCCCACTAAAAAACTATCATTTTCCGTAAAAATGCAAACCCTAGCAGGTTCAATAGAATTCAATCAAACCGCCAAACTAATCAAAGAAAAGCAGCAAGTCACAAACGATGATGAGGACAAGTTATCCGACCAGGCAAACTCAAAAACCAAGGACAAGTCATCTAACGAAGCTGAGTCCGATACCAAGGACAAGTCAACTAGCGAATCCAAGTCAACCGAGGAATCCAAATCTTCCGGCGAATCCGAGTCAACCGACAAATCCAAGTCTTCCAGCGAATCCGAGTCAACCGACAAAACTAAAACAAAACCTGAAGAGACTTGGTATATTGACTGGAGTTATGCCTTGATTTTTCCAGAATTAACGGCTAAGGATAAAATAAGCGTCGCCTCGATTCCGGCAGAACGCGGCGAGATTTACGATCGCTATGGCGACCCGCTTGCCCTCAATGGCACAGCCTTTGAAATCGGCATCGTCCCTAAAAAAATCAACAACAGCACCGTCAAACAATTGGCGCGCCAACTACAAATAAGCCACGATCGCATTGAACAGGCCTTGGCAGCCGATTGGGTGCAGCCCGATTATTTCGTGCCGATAGCCAAAATCTCCGCTCAGCAAACGGCGCATCTGGCAAAACTTTACCAGATTCCCGGAGTGGATAAAAAGGATGCAACCGCCAGGGTTTACCCATTTAATGAATCAGCGGCCCATCTGATTGGCTACACCGGACCGATTTCAGCAGCGGAATTAAAAAAATTGGCAAAGGAAGGCTATAGCCAAACTGACCAAATTGGCAAACGAGGTATCGAGCAAATTCTTGACTCCCAACTGAAAGGCCAAAACGGAGCCATAATTTTTATCAAAAAAAAGAATGGCAGCAAAATTACGCTTGCCGAAAAACCCGTTCAGAACGGTGAAGATGTTAGTTTGACCATCGATGCCACCCTGCAGCAGCGAATTTACGAACAGCTCAACGGTGAAGCTGGAGCTGCGGCGGCGATTCATCCGATTACCGGTGAGACATTGGCCTTAGTGAGCGCTCCGAGCTTCGACGCCAACAAGATGGCCATTGGGATGACAGGGCCCGAACTGAGCGCTCTTGAGGGGAACAAGGCCCTGCCGCTCCTCAATCGCTTCAAAAGCACCTTTGTGCCCGGCTCAGTTATTAAGCCGATTACCGCCGCCGTAGCGCTTAGCGCGGGAACTCTGACGCCTGAGGAGACGATTGATGTCCCAGGCCTGACTTGGCAAAAAGACAAATCCTGGAACAATTATCATATTACTAGAGTTTATGACCCAAAGACCCCAGTTAATTTGGAAAAAGCACTGGTCTACTCTGACAATATTTACTTTGCCCAAGCCGCTCTTAAGCTTGGCAAAGATAACTTCGTTAGCGGCCTAAAACAATTTGGCTTTGAAGCGGAGTTGCCGTTCCTGTACCCAGTGGAAGCGTCTAGCATCGGCAAGCTCGACAGCGATAGAATGGTAGCTGATACTGGTTACGGTCAAGGCCAAATCGAGGTCAGTGTGCTTCATTTGGCAGCAGCCTATACACCGCTTATCAACGCTGGAAACATGATTAAACCGATATTGAACAAAGATGAAGCCAAATCACAAATATGGAAAAAGCAGCTTATTAGCGTTGCTGACGCCAAAACGATTGCCGAGGGCTTACGACAAGTCGTCGAAAATCCTAAAGGCACAGCTCGTTCTGCTAAAATTAAGGGCCTGTCAATCGCCGGAAAAACGGGAACTGCCGAATTGAAATCAAATAAAGGCGAAAACGGAGCCGAGCTCGGTTGGTTTGTCGGATATAAAGCAGCAGAACCGTCCCCACTGGTCCCGGATTTACTGATCGCCATGATGGTGGAAAATGTCCAAAGTCGCGGTGGCTCAATGGTTCCCGTGGAAAAAGTGAAAAATATCTTCTCAATGCCAGCTGAGGTGGAAGAGGATGAGGAGGAATAGCTGCTGATTCTCGTTAAAAATGAGCGGGTCAGGTAAAATCTGCAAAGACCTCCGTAAATAAAAAAATGACGTCTGCCTACTAAACTGGCACACGTCATTTTTTTTATCAAAATAACGGGCAGTAAAACCCAAACTAAATCAAGAGGCGGTTCAATATATTGGCAAAATCAATCAAATCTTTCCGCGAAAAAAAGGATAAAATAAACTAAATAAGTTTTTGAAGTAAGGCTCTGTAAATGATAAATGTTGATTTTGAACACATTGTTGATTGGAGCGGAAGACACGCAGACTCCTGCAGGAGCACGAGCTGAGTGAGACTCCGAAGGAAGGAACGACCGAAGGAGGCCGTCGTGAGAGCCTGCGGAAAGCGGAGTGTCTGGAGCGGAAATCAACAACCTAGTTTAACAGAGCCTAAAGTAAAGGAAGCAATATCGAAACGAAAGGAGGGCAATCAAAGTGATCAGAAGACTTAATCAAAATGATCAAGAGGCTTGTTTTAATTTG
>CALCRD010000515.1 GCA_937894355.1 uncultured Bacillus sp. | reverse complement strand
GCAAACCTTTCAGGAAAGCAGGCTATTGTTCGGAAAAGAAAAGGGTTTATATATGACTTTAGCCAGTTATTGTTAAGCAATTATGAGGTTGCTTGGCACAAGCAAGTTAGCAGGCTACGGTTGAAACCTTTTGAAACACGGGTTTACAGGTTACATTGCTAACCAAGCTGGGCAAGAGGCATTGGGGGCGTGGATTGGCTTTTTGGGTTGATGGGATTGGTGGTTTTTGCGTTCGCTGGGGTTTTTTTCATATAAAAAGGAAAAGGGGGGTCTTCCAGATTGGTGGTAGACGCCTCTTTATTGATGATTTGCTGAATTTGGGGCAGTTGTAGATGATAGAGTGCTAGAAAAAGTTCGACAAAATGGGGTTTGATTGTCGGAATTAGTTGTAACAATTTAGATAATTTGTAATAATTAAGATTAGGAAAAAATGCGGATTTTGATAAAAATCTATCAATCTCGACTTTATCAGTTTTTGGAGGTAACAAAATGAAAGTCTTACTTACAACACTTTATGCCATTGTTTGTATTGTCTTTATTGCGGCAAGCCATTATTATTGGACGGAGAAAACGATTGTTCAAGAAGTTTCGGCTGGGGTAAAAGATGAAGCAGGCCAAAAGAATGGTTCAGAGGAAGAGGATAAAGGTAAGGATAAGCAGAAAAAGGGTGCTGTAAAGTCAAAAAAGGATGATAAGCAGGAGAAGTCTGATCAGCTTATGATGCTTACTAAGAATTGGCCTGAACAAAGTGTTGCCAGGTATGAACAAGCTCTAAAGGATGGAACTCCTTTTAAAATTGTAATTGCTGGTTCGCCTGCTTTAGGGGGAGAAACTGGCTGGGCAGCTCAGACGAAGGCTAATCTATTGGCGGCTTTTGGACCTGAAACTTTATCGGTTGAGATTAAAGAGTATGATATGAATTCTAATGTGTTTATTGCTGAGGGGCATCACCAAGCATTGGCAACTTTACAAGCAGACATGATTCTTCTTGAACCGTTTATTTTGAAGAGTAATGGTATTGTACCAATTGCCAAATCTCTTGAGAATTTGACTATTATTATGGATACGGTGAAACAGACTTCACCTGAAACGGAATTTCTGTTGCAACCTCCGTTTCCGATTTTCAAAGCAAAGAATTATCCAATTCAGGTTAATGATTTAAAGCAATATGCATTTGATAGGGGTATTAAATACCTTGATCATTGGACTTCATGGCCAGCAACTGAATCTGAGGATATTAAACTTTATTTAGAAGCTGATCAAACTTTACCTAATCAACAAGGGCATCAGGTTTGGAGCGATTTTGTAAGTAGCAATTTAATTAGTAAATAAGGTTTTTGAAAATCCCTTTAACCATCGCCACTTTCATGTGGTGATGGTTGTTTTTATGTGTGAAGTTTTTTTGGTTTGCTGTAGAATTGCCCGGGAAATTTGTTGAATGAGGGAAGAATGCTGTTGAAAGATCTGCTAGTTTTAGGTGGAGTTAGCTTATTGGAGTGTTTATCTAAGGAAATTTGCTATTTTAGTGGTAATGGTAAGGCATTAGTTTATGGACTGCTAAGCGACATATGGAAAATTTTAACGGCTGTAACATTCACAATGTTCTTTACAATGTAAAATATACTTACTGCTAATTTATTATTTTACTACTATAATAATATTATTAGGAAGAGTTGTTGAATTAATTTTCCCAACCTCCTCCCGACAATTTTTTTATGGATGTGAGGACTTCGAATGCATAACAAAGAATTGGTTTCAACAATTTATATTGCTGTAGCCTCATTTATTGGTATTTGTTTATTCTTTGTTGGATTTTCAATTCATTTGCGTAGTTCATTTATTAGTTTGATGGCTATCTCAATATTGGCTGCGATTTTACTACTTTCTCATTTTTCGATTATTTTTCCGTCTAAAAAAAATAATATCTCGATGGATTCAGCGATTTTTTTGGCCACTTTGTTCTTATTTGGGCTTGAATTTACATTAGATATTTTGATTCTACATGCTGTTATGTACGCAATATTAAAATTGAAGACGGCCTGGTGGAAGCATATTTTTAATTTTGCTACTTATACGATTATGATTGTGGTCGCTTATTATATTTTCATTTTATCAGGCGGGGTTATTGGCGAGATTCAAACGTCGAGGCTTTTGCCATACATCCTTTCATTAACTGGATATTTTACTGCCAACATGCTGTTAGTTGGTGGCTACTTAATTATTTCTGGGGATGAAAATTACCGAGTTATTATTAGAGAGTTAGTTAATGATAAAACTTTTATGATTAGTTATTTTATTACGTTACTTTTTTCGCTTGTTCTTGGGGTTTTAATGGAGCACGAGGGATTGTTTGGTTTGTTTTTGTTTGTGTCTACGGCGATGTTGGTGTCATTGGCGTTCAGCAAGCAGTTACTGCTTTTTCAAGTTGTTTCCAATAAGGCCAATAAGGATTTCCTTACTGGTTTAAATAATCACGGGGCTTTTAAAGAGATATTAGAAAAGGAAGTGTCTCTTGCTAGAAAAAAGGAAATTCCACTTAGCTTGGCCCTGATCGATTTAGATGATTTTAAAAAATATAATGATAGTTTTGGTCATATTCAAGGTGACCATCTGCTTGCCAATTTTGGAAAGTTATTGGAGCTATACACTTGCTCGATGGATTTTATTTCTGCCCGTTACGGAGGAGAGGAATTCGCTATATTAATGCCTGGGATTAGTTCTAGTGATGGATTCCTTTTTATGGATAAGCTAAGAAAAAGGGTAAATGAGACGTACTATGATGGAGTTGAAGTGCTTACTTATGGGTGTCTGTCGTTTTCAGCAGGAGTCGCTGATCTTGACGATAATACTTCTACTGTAACTGATCTTCTAAATAAAGCCGATCAAGCGATGTATTTTTCGAAAGCCAATGGAAAAAACATGGTTAGTATTTATCAGGAACCCGAACAAAATGTGATTGAGTTTGGCCTGTAGTGGAATTTAACGCATTAAAGCAGCGGGGGACTGTCCCCCGCTGCTTTAATGCGTTAGTGGGGTGGGATTTTTCCTCATTTGTAAAAATTTATAGATAAAATGATATTAACAACATAATATTGTGTTAATTATGACATTACTCACATACAAATCCTATCAGATAATTTAAACTATTAGAAAAGTATGAATCAGTTGTAAACATTAATTAATAGAAAGATATACTCAAGTTCTAAGGTATTATTTACGTTTTTGAGTCACCTTCTATTCAAAATGTTCATAACAGATCCACCTAATATATCATGTTGGTCAACGGATTATGTCACGGTTATTTAGGATTTGAAAGGGGGTGAAAGGAATGGTGTATTGGCCAAAGCCACTAGACACAGTTCCTTTTGGAAGTTATATTCGTGAAAGATTTGTACAAGGTTCTTTAATTGATGGGTATCTTGATAATTCTCACTTTTCAGCAGCTCGAAAGGAATACCGTTGTTACTCCCCACAAACGAGAATGGTACCGTATCACTTTAATACGTTAACGCGCCGGGGGACAGTCCCTCATCGCTTTAACGCGATGGCTTGTCGGGTGCCTTTAGTTTGATTGTGTTGGATATTTATATTTTGGTCTATTTTCAAAAAAATATTTCATAGGCTAGTATGACCTATCTCACTTACAAATCCAATCATATAATTTAAACTATTGGAAAACTAAGAATTGGGTGAAACCTTTGACAGCTATGAAAAATTACACAGGGACCGAATTATTGCTTAAATCACTTTCTTTTCATGGTGTAAATAATCTCTTTGGATGTCAGAATGATAGGATAATACCAAAAGGTGATATTTCTAGATATCACCTTAATTTTATTGAGCTTAAGCACGACCAAGCTGCTGTTCATGCTGCCGATGGTTATGCCCGGGCTACTGGTAATCCAGGGATTGTCATCATAAGTACTGCAGCTGGGATAACTAATGCAGTTACAGGGATTGCCACTGCTTACAGTGATTCTGTTCCAATTATTGTCATTACGGGACAGTTATTTTCCAATAATAGCCGCGCTGAATCTGACGATGAGTTTAATATCACAGGGATATACGTGCCGATAACCAAACATATCTTGACAGTAAATACAGCTTCTGAAGTTGCTTCTGTTGTCCAACAAGCCTACCAAATAGCGGCTGAAGGCCGACCAGGTCCAGTAATAATTGAACTTTCAAACGAAGCTCTTACAGGTCAGGACACTGTTAAGACGTTTGTTAAGCCTCCACAAAAAATGACCAAACGGGATAATGATCGATCCTTTGAAACGGCGCTTGCATTCATTGAAGCTGCTCGAAAACCTGTTTTTTTCATTGGTGGTGGAACGATTATTTCGGGATCAGCTGATTATTTGGCAGAAATCGTTCGGAAAGCGGGAATTCCAGTTGTAAGTTCACTAATGGGGTTAGGTGCATTGCCTTCTTCAGATCCGTTACACTTAGGTATGTTGGGGATGCACGGAACATTTGCCGCCAACAAAGCAGTTCATCATGCCGACCTTTTGGTTTCTATTGGGGTG
>CALCRD010000514.1 GCA_937894355.1 uncultured Bacillus sp. | reverse complement strand
TAGAACATGTGAACTACCCCATACTCCATCTTTTCCGTAAAATTTAGGAATTGGCGCTGTCATATAATCGAGGTCTTTATCTTCTTTAAAAGAGGGTAGGTTCCAAGGACCATCAAACATCATGGCTACAGTACCACGCAAAAAGTCACCTTGAGCATCAACTTCCCTTTCAGGTACAACCTTATACTTATAAATCAGGTCATACATAAATTGTAGTACTTCTTTGGTTTCTGGGTTATTTAAATTTGCTCTTTTTAAGTCAGAGGTTAAAACAGACTCCCCCTTCTGGGCAAGTAGGGATATTAGTAATCGATGCGGATTAGCTCCCGAATAAGCAAACCCAAACCCGTACTGGTCAATTTTCCCATCGTTATCTGAATCTATTGTAAGTTTTTTAGCAAACTCCAAGAACTCTTCCATGTCTTTGGGAGCTCGGTCCGGTAAACCAGCTGCTTTAAAGAGTTTTCTGTTATAATATAGCGCCCAAGGATGCATGTCGATCGGAATACCATATCGATTACCGTTAATTACCGTTCCGTTCCAAGCGGTTTCAACATAATCTTTTTCGTTTATGCCAACCTGATCTACATATTGATCAAGTTCTTGCAGAACCCCTAGAGAAGTGTATTGTGCCAATGCAGGCTGATGAAAAGTCAATATATCTGCAGCATTTCCTGCGCGATAGTCTACCAAAAGTTTAGTATATAAAGTATCCCAATTAAGTAAAGACTCTTCAACAATTATTTTACCTTTATACTTCTCGTTAAAATCTTTAACAAAATCTGATAGCACATCAGCCTCAGGTGGACCAATACCATTCCAAAACTGGATAATAACCGGAGAACTAGCATTACTTCCAATAGAAGCAATAAATAGCAAGGCAAGCAGAACCACGGCAAAAATTTTCTTCATCTTACTTCCTCCTTTAATTAATTATTACTATTTCTACCCTTTTTATTAAATCATCTCCACCCCCCCTTTCCGCAACCTGTTTGCAGTTTTCTATGTTGCAAAAACTTTAACTCTCAAACCAAGCATTTTCCCAAGCAAAGATAATTCTTTTAACCAGTTACCATAAACTGCATGAGCATGATTCGACCCATATACTTTAAGCAGTTCATCTGGATTAATTTCCGCTTTAAAATAAGCATGTGGCCATAAAGGACTCGTTTCATTACACCTTTGGCGGTCATAATAATCAAATCTTCCTGGAATAACAGCCAACCATTCACCTTCAGAATCTTCACATAATCTAGCTAATGTTACTTCTCCCTCACGACAGACATACTGAACATGAGCTCCTCCGGAAGGATAATATTTATCGGTTGGGACAAAATGGATATCCTTTAAGCACCGAGCATAACAAACTGATTGGGAACCACAATTACAAAAGATGAAATCCTTCCTTTTTTCATCATAGTCACGAAAATCCATAAACAAGGCTGGTTGGCCTGAAACTCCTTGAAGGAAACGCATGGTCATCGCCGCTCCCATATCCGCTTCGCAGGCACAAACAACCGGCTCTTTAGGTCCATCCCAATCAAAATCACTATTAGAAAAGGCTTGATTAAGACACGGAACTGCGTAATCAGTTATTTCGCTTAATTCTGGTTGACATTTTATACCATAAAAATTAATATTTTTTTCTCGACATATTTTCTTTGTTGCTTCATATAAACGAATTTGATTTTTGATTTTATCTTCCGGAATCGTTGGATCTATGTAGCCAATTTCATTTTTTAACCATTTAAAAGCTTTTTCAACTTGCTCTGAATCAATCTGCTTTGCTTCTTCCAATACTACAAGCTGGTCAATATGTTCAACATCAAGTCCATATTTTTTGATCCATTCATTAGGATCCCGTACAGCAGTTCCCATTCCCATACTACGACCACCAAAATTGCAATAAGTTTCCCCCACAATTCCAGCACATGTACCAGCAGCTCTAATCCAAGCCAACATTTCCTGTTGCACATCATCAAGTGTAATATCCCCAATTATCCTGTGGTTATAAATTCCCATCTTATCCAATGTCCCGGAACTACATAATAAGCCAACAAGAGCCGGACGTAACGGATCTTTGTTTGTATGTCCTGCAACCAGACCCCCAAAGACACGGGCAAAAATAGCCGCTTCCCTGGCATATGTCCACATATTATGGACCATTATAACCCCAGCCACATCTTCGCTCCGCATTCGTTTGGCTGCAACTACTGCTTCATGGATGTTATGAATTATAGTTTCTTCAACAATAAATAAAACGTTTTCCCTTGATTCCAAATTTTTTTTAATTTTATGCAAATATTTTCTATTATATTCTTCCTCTTCCCGATGAATCCGTTCCCTCTCATCAGAAAAAGCAACCAATCCAATCTTTGTGCATTTTTTCTTCATTGTTCAACCTCCATAACCATAATCTAAATCTTTAAATCCCTTTTTTTCGCCCCACAGGATTCCCTAACTATCAATTCGGGATTAAGAATAATCTCTTTTTTTTCAGTCGAATCACATCCAGATAACTTTTGGAATAGCATCTCGCCAGCAATTGTACCCATCGTATAAGTGGGTTGACGTATAACCGTTAGTGGCGGTACAACAAATTCCGCCCAATCCGAATCATCAAAACCAATAATCGCCATATCTTCACAAATTTTAATTTTAAATTCGGATAAGGCTTTCAGACATCCGATAGTCATTGAGTTATTAGAAATAAATAGCGCATCAGGTGTTTTTGTTATATTTAATATTTTCTTTGTCGCCTCATAACCTCCTTTGATCGTAAAACCTCCATCTTGAATCAAATTGTTATCAATATCAACCCCCGATTCTTGGTGCGCATCAATATAACCTTGTAAACGTTCGTGGCCAGTTAAGGTGTTACGTTTACCCGTAATAAGCCCAATTCTTCTGTAGCCTAATTTCAAAAGGTGATTAACAGCTTTATATGCCCCGTTTTTGTTATCCACAACAACAACATCAGCTGATACACTGGAAATTTTTCTGTCAATTAATACATAAGGTAATATATTAGTATCAACCTCCGCTAAACTAGGATCCTTTTCTGAAGCAGCTGCTAGAATAAATCCATCTACAATTCGACTTTTAAAAACATTAATGTAGTTCTGCTGTTTAGCAAGTTCCTCATCTGTATTGCAGAACAATACACGATAATTATATTTATTAGCGACATCTTCAACGCCTCGTGCAACTGCCGTAAAAAATGGGTTCCGTATATCAGGGATGACAATCGCAATCATTTTAGTTTTACCGTCCACCATACTTCTGGCAATGCTATTTGGTTGATAACCCAACTTCTTAATTGCTTCCATAACTTTAATTCTCGTTTTTGGTAAACCATAATTTGAATTATTAATTATTTTCGAAACTGTTGATATTGAAACCCCTGCTTCTTTAGCTACATCTTTAATCGTGGACATTTTTCACCTCATAGTAAAACGTTTTCCTTTGTTACAAACTATATTCGATATATCTATAAAAATTCCTTCTTTTAAATTATTTTTTTATAGAAGCATAATTTAAAAAGCAATCAGAGCTTAAAGGAAGTTAAAATGTCGATCGTATGGTGGTTGTAGCTGATAGAGGGTTAAATACCGGGGAAAATATAGCCTACAATATTATTAAGGGCGACGGATATATTTACTCACAATCAATTCGAGGGGCTCAAAAATCGCTAAAATACTACGTTTTGAATGACCAGGGTTATGTTGAACGTGAAAATGGGTTTAAGATTAAATCCCGCGTTTATCCCAGGGAGATATGGGTCACCAATGTAGATGGTCAACGCGTCAAGGCACCTATAGATGAAAAACAAATTGTATTTTACAGCCCAAATTATGCGAAAAAAGCCAGGGCTGAAAGGGCCATTGTTATTGAAAAGGCTAAGATGCTGGTTAAGAATCCGGGAGCGTTTAATCGAGCTACTTCTTATGGATCGGCTAAGTATATTAAGGATCTAGTCTACGATAATAAAACGGGAGAGATTTTGACGACTGGACATCAACCTACACTTAATTGGGAAAAGATTGAGGAAGAAGAAAAATACGATGGGTATTACGCAATAGTGACGAGTGAACTGGATATGCTTGACTATGATGTTATCGATACATATCGAGGACTATGGCGGATTGAGGAGTCTTTCCGTATTACTAAAAGCGACCTTGAGACTAGGCCTGTGTATGTATCTCGGGAAGATCATATTGAATCTCATTTTCTCACTTGTTTCACTGCCTTGTTAATACTTCGTTTGCTTGAGGTTAGAACTGAAAGAAAATACTCGACGGCCACGATTATTAATGAACTTAGCCAGATCACTGGAACGTACCTAACTGAAAACTACTATATGTTTGACCATTTCAATAGCATGGTTAAGAACATTGGCGAGTCGGTGGGGATTGATTTTAGCAAGAGGTTTATGTCTCTAGGGGAGATAAAAAAGATTATTGCTGGTACCAAAAAAGGAACCGTTTCCCAACAACTTTCGGAATAGACAAGAAAGCCTACATCCCTGTCGGTATAAGGGTTGTAGGCCTTTTTTCTCGTTTTTAACTGTAAAACTCAGAGTATATCATTTTATTATATT
>CALCRD010000513.1 GCA_937894355.1 uncultured Bacillus sp. | reverse complement strand
TTATATTTTTGGAAAAGATCGTTTTTAGACATAACTTCTTTAATTTCCAAAATAGCATTATTCGTAGACATTTTCTAACCTCCTTAACCAATAATACCATCATTAGCCAACTTTGCTAAGACCTGGGCAACTGTCGCCGCATCAATAATACCTAT
This sequence comes from uncultured Bacillus sp., assembly GCA_937894355.1. Taxonomy (GTDB): domain Bacteria; phylum Bacillota; class Bacilli; order Bacillales; family Cytobacillaceae; genus Bacillus_BU. The sequence goes on along the minus strand of CALCRD010000513.1, from coordinate 5,384 downwards.
TGCCTTTATCAATGCTTCAGTATTAAAAAAAGTATCCCCCAGGTCATTGGATAACCCGGCCCCGGCGTTCCAGTCCGGAAGACATGCGAACCAACCGGCACTATACTGACCGACTATGACCGTAAGGCCACTTCTACTTTCAATTTTTATTTCGTAGCAGTTTCCATGGTTATTTATGCTCTTAACCCGGGCCTTCCAGGAATCCCCTTCACAAGTAATGTCATATTCTTTATTATTAATCAATATGACCCTCTCCTTTACTTTTAATCGCCTAACATTTATATTATACCCATTATTAGCCAGGATATCGTTTAGTACCACTCTCCTTTTCTGGTATAGTGTAACCAGTCGCCATTTCTGAATTCAACTCTTAGGTAGCTGTATACACTTGGATTTTCTTCTATCCAAGCAACTTTAACCGGTATCCAACCTTCTTTATAATCGTAGCCAACTATGCTGTTATGTAACTTATATGTTTTAATAAATAACTTTTGTTGCTCCTGTGTAAGTTTGTCAAATCCTTCCACATTATTAAAATAAATTTCTATGTAATTCATTTATTTATTCCTCCTTTAAACCTATGTTTTATATGCCGGTTCTCATTAATATCATTTAAAAAAGCTTTCATAAGAGAGCACTTTCGGATTTCTGAAGTGAAGCGGAGGAAAGCCGTAGGTGCTCGGACTCCCAAAGGTTTTAATAAGAGATTTTACATGGTGCCGATTAGGCACGATGTAAAACTACATTAATATACAGTCTTTTTAACTACCACCTATATCATTTTCCATGGTATAAAGCTTATACTATTATCTTCTATTATATATCCAATTACACCTATATCAATATCCAAATCACCATCAAAAACCCCCCGCGGATATCCCTTGCAAATAATATAAGCCTTATTAATTTTTTTATCAGGAGGATTTATTTTATTATAAAATCGTACATATGTAAGTAGCTGTTCCATGGCTTTAGGGCCTTTCGTATTAAACCCTTTAACCTCCAGAAAAACACTTTTACCTAAAGTATCTTTGGCCACTACATCAATAATATAACCTCCAAAATACCCTTTCGATTCTCCTATATGGTGTTCTTCATTATAAAAATTAAATCCCCTTAAGCCTAAAGGATTTAGATACCAATTTTCTATAAATGCTTTTTTTACATGATATTCTTTTCTATATTCATTTAGAGGTTTTCTATTTAGCCAAAAGTCCATCTTTCCTTGCAAATTACCATCTAATACATAGAACCAGTAAGCTAGTTTTGCAATAATAAAATTTTTTTTATTTTTACTTAGGTAGTCAAATATACCGCTAATTTTACCCTTTATATCATCTTCATAAATAGTCCCTTTCTTTATTGGTCTACCGTTCAATTCATATTTAAGTTGCTTCACGTATTTGGGGAAGTCCTCTCTTTCAATTAGATCCAGGAGATATTTGGTAGGATTGTTCTCTACAAAACCATCATAATCTATATACTGAAACTCAAATGGAATCAATGGGATATTGATAGTACCTTTACAACCTTTTTTTCTAAATTGTTGACAACCCCAAAAATAGCCATACTTTCCTTTGATTTTTTCCATATTAGAACCGCATTTAGGGCATTTAGGAGAATGCATTATAACACCTCGTAGTTTAATATCTACTAGGTATTATATCTTAAAAGCTGACTGATTTTTGTATAAAGGGTATATATTTTTTCCATTCCACTTGTCTACTTGTTTTGTACGTAATATAATTGTGGTGGTAATGTGGTGGTGGATAGAGGTGGTGTGTCGTGGAGGATTGGCTTTCAATCGGGCAAATTGCAAAAAAAACAAAGATACCGGAAACATCTGTAAGGCGATATGCTGCTACATTTGAGGAATATCTTGAGTCTGAAAAAAGAGGACGAGCAGTCAAATACAGCCCAAAGGCCCAAGAGCTGATCGTGCAAATATCGTCTATGTATGATCTAGGTTATGGTACAACTGAAATAGAAAATAGTATACGTGGTCAGTATCCGCAAACCGTTGATATCACAGATAAAAATAGTGGTGGTTTGGTGGAGGTATCTGCTATCTGGGAACTCATAAAAAAACAGCAGAGCGAGATTGAGGAGCTGCGTGGGGAGATAGAAGAAACAAAGGAACAAATTGTAAACTCTCTTGAGCAAAGAGATCTAAAGCTAGTGGAAAAAATGCGATCGATGATGGAGGAAAAGAAAAAGCCTTGGTGGAAAAGGTTATTTAAATAAAAAATCCGAATACAACGAGGTATATATACACCAAAAGCCTAAAAAGACTAGCTTAAAAAGGCAATTTAAAGGCGATGATCTCATGCATTTAGGAAAATAATCGTTTATAATAGGAAATATAATAATATTATGGCAAAAGAAGGGATTTATCCGTTTGTGTCGAAATATACTTTCAAGGTGAAATTAAAATAGCCCCGATAGTGTTGTAGCACTTCGAGGCTAGCTCCTAACCTACTCGAACTAGGTCAGAGCTTTAAGTAAAGATATTCGACGGAAGTTGAGAAAATCCTTCTAAAGCTAAAAAACTCTGGTAGGTAGGACAACCCAGGGTTTTTTCTGTTTAAAATACAGAAAAAAAGCAGGCTACGCCTGCTTTCGGGAAATACTATACTTTCTTATTATGCAACATAAGTATAGCATCTCCCGTAAAAAAATGCAACATAAGGGAGAGACTGCAATGAGAAAGTTAAAAAGGGTAGTTGTAAAAGAAGAATTAGTTGCCTTAACTGGTGATCTAGAAAGTGCTTTAATACTCAATCAATTCATTTATTGGAGCGAAAGAGTGAAAGACTTTGATAAATTCATAATGGAAGAAGCAGAAATAAGGGAAAAGGAATGTCTTGAAAAACCAAATATTCAATTAAGTAACGGTTGGATTTACAAGGATATGGAAGAACTAAAAGGTGAACTAATGTTAAGTTGCTCAATAGCAACCATAAGTCGGAAGTTATCAAAAATAGTAGACAGCGGTTGGCTTGATAGACGTAATAACCCTGAACATAAATGGGACAAACGGTATCAGTACAGAGTTAATTTAAACAAGATAGCTTTAGATTTATATGAGTTGGGTTATGCTTTGCAAGATTATAAAGTTGACCTCAAACCCTTGATATCATCGAATTCTCAAAATGCAAATTCGGATTTACAAAATGCAAATTCGAACTTTCAAAATGATAATTCGGACTTTCACCATGAAAAAGCAATATCAAAGATTACTACAGAGATTACTACAGAGATTAACAACAACAAGTTACTAAGTAATTCGAAAGGCATTACAGATAAAAAAAGTGATCAAGAAATTGTTGTTGTTGAAAATTTTAAAAATCAAAAACCAAAAAACGAAACAGAAGCAGCTTTAGCAAAGGAAGAAATTATGAACGCATATCAGGAAATAGGTGCTGCATCTGATGATATTTCTGTTTTTGAGATTCTAGGGGAAGACCCCTCCGCAGCAGACTTAGAAAGAATGAAGAATGCAATATCGTACGTCAAATCCGAGTATGTTAGAAAAGACCGCAAAATAAAAAACTTGCCCGGTCTAATTCGGCGTGCATTTGAAAAAAACTATGAAATCCAAACTGTTGATCCTATTGCCCAAAAGCACGAAAAAAGATTAGCAAAAGAGCGTGAAAAAAGAGAAAGAGAAATGGTCCGGCCACCGGCAAATCCGGAGATTGCTCAAAATGGCTTACAGCTCCTAAAAAGTGTTTTGATGGGTTAAATAGTTTCTATAGCATATAAAACTAATCTTTTTGTGTTTTTTTCCGTACAAGTAAATAAAGTTGCTTTTACTTCATCTGATGGCTGTGCTAAAAGAGATAGATCATAAGGAGATATTATTTTCTTCCTAAAAATTATATAATTTTTAGTCATTCCCCTGGAATTAGTAATTTGAAAAATATCCCCCACATCTAATGATTTTAAATTACTAAACAATGTCCCATTTCTCATATTGTGACCTGCTAAAACTAAATTACCTACTTCATTTATATTATTACCGGCAATTTTACATATACCCAGCTTTAAATTTTCTTCTGTTGCACTATCAAAAATCACACCACTATAATTGATTTTTTCTATAAAAATTTTGCCGATTACATCATAATTACTTTTATTTGTTACTTCCACCTCAATAGGCTCTCTATTTTCCTCTATATCGCCTTTTAAAGGCTCGTCTAATGCGTTACTATTACTTACTCCTTTAAAGTCGCTTATATGGCTTTCTGTGGCTCTGTGGAAAGAAGAATTTATTATATCTCTCTTTTGCATTATTTTAATATCCTGGTGGGTATTAAAAGCTTTAAAACCGAGTAGTATTATTAAAAGAAAAAAAAGGAATTTCATTCTTTTCAATAATATCACCTTCTTAGAATATAGCCCCTTAAAAATGGGGGCTATATTAATTATCATTAGTTAGTAGGATTTTCTTTTAATTGACACTACTAATGTAGCAACTATTATAAACACTATTGATATACTCAATAACATATCTCGGTAACCATCATCTCCGGTTTTCGGTAATTTCTCTTTTTCATGATTTATTTTCAACTCAAATATTACATCTTTTGCAAAGAAATCTTCTGTCAGTTCAACTGTTTGATAATCTTCCGTAATAAAATAGGCTTTTCTGCGCTCCAATTCGTCATTTAGTAGAGCTTCAACATAATATTTACCTATCTCTAAATTATTAAACTCAAATCCGTCTGGATTAGCTAATGTTTCATCCACCAATTGATTATTAGCATCATACAACTTAATTTCTATATTTTCCTGATTTAGCCTTGATTCATTTTCAATAAGATAAACTTTGCCTGATATTTTACCTTTGATTGGTTTAACTTCTATTATGGGACCTTCAGGTTCTTCAGGCTCTTCAGTTACTTCTTCTATTTCTTTAGGTTTTGGTTTATTTTTATCACTATCATCTTTTTTAACTTGCTTATAATTGAAGGTAACTGTCTGATTTGGCTCCGATTCAGTCAGCGTTACTGTTTTATTAGGTTCATCATCTAATATATATCCTGGATATTCTTTTGCATCTACTGTATGATCTCCTAATGCTAAGTCTTTAAATGTTTCTTTCTCTAAAATGTTTCCTTTCCGGTCTTTATGTTCTACTATAATACTTCCCTTAACTACCGGCGGTGGGGTAACCTCATCCTTTCTATAGTTAAAAACTACTGTTTTATTTGGTTCACTTTCGGTTAATGTAACTGTTTTACTTAATTCATCATCTAGGGTATACCCTGTAAAGCTCTTTGCATTTACTGTGTAGTCACCCAGGGATAAATCAGTCGTTTTATCCGTTCCCAGGTTACTTCCGGTTTCATCAACATAGTTTATTGTAATACTTCCCTTAA
>CALCRD010000512.1 GCA_937894355.1 uncultured Bacillus sp. | reverse complement strand
TCCGCTCCAATCAACAATGTGTTCAAAATCAACATTTATCATTAACAGAGCCATTATTTTAGGAGGTCAGTGATTCTTGATAGATGGGAAGATCAATTCGAAAAGTTGTTCCCTGATTAATTGTACTGCTCACATTAATTTTCCCTAAATGGTCTTCAATTATTTTTTTGCAAACCGTCATACCAATCCCGGTACCTGATTCTTTAGTTGAAAAAAATGGATCAAATAATTTTTCTAGGGTTTCCTGCTTCATACCAATCCCATTATCTTTAATAACAATGACTGCATTTCCTTTGGTGCATTCTGTGCTAATGTGGATGCTACCTTTTTCCGGTTCATTAACTTCTTCAATTGCTTCAATGGCGTTTTTTATAATATTTACTAAAACCTGCTTAATTTGTTTAATATCAAGGTAAAGTAGGGAATTTGAACATTCACCAACGACCTCAATATTAATATTACGAAGGATGGCCTCACTTTCGTATAAAACCATAATGTCCTTTAGTAGTTTACTAACATCAATGAGCTGCTTTTTATGTTTTTGAGGTTTTGCTGTATTCAAAAATTCATGAATAATATCGTTAGCTCGATTTATTTCATCTAATGCGATTGTCGCATAATCTTCTTTACCGACATCTGTTAAATAGGGCTTAATTAACTGAATGAAGCCCTTGACAGTTGTTAATGGGTTGCGAATTTCGTGGGCAACCCCTGCAGCCAATTGTCCAATAGTGGCGAGTTGGTCAGAGTGAATTGCCGCTTCCTGGATATCCTGAACCGTTTGGGCGACAAATTGTTTATTTTCCTCAATGCCACTGTGTATTACAGATAGTTTGGTCTCTACTCGATCCAACATGCTATTCACTTCAGCTGAATAGGGTTCCTTAGGGATACAAAACAAGTGTGTAACCGTATCTTTAGTTTTTTGTTTGTATACTTGAAATAACCCCAGCTGTTGATTGGTACGATACATTTTTAATTCAACAACTTTTTGGCTTTTCACTGATAAAAACTCTTCAAAAAAGGCTATTTGCGATTTTTCAATTAATGACATAAATGAATTTGCATGCGAAAAATACTGTGAAGTAGTTTCTGAAGAAAAGACAATTTTGTAATCATCATTAATGATAAAGTAAGGAAAAGGCATTTGTTCTAAAACCGAAAAATCCATTTGCATTACTAACCATCCCCATGTTTACACTGGTCTATGAACCAGCTGATTTATGTTTCTAGTTACCTGTTAAAAAATATATAGTTAATACGCTTAAAATATGTCGATTTTTGAAAAAAATAATGTCAACTGTGATATAAGTTACATTAACGTAGCTTCATCATACCAAAAAAAACCATTTTAAGACAATATATTACATTGATTTAATCTATATTCACAGAATATTTACAAATAAATGTAAAAAAAGGCTGTGTTCGCAAAGCAACAATGTTTGAGAAAAGAGCCTAAAAAAAAGAACCTAATGAATAGGTTCTTTACAGCCATGTGATTTTTGGTTCTGTTTTATTGATGATCCTTTTGATGTTAGCCCGATGCCGATAAAAGACGAATGCTGAAAGTACGGCAACAACTATAATCAGTGCTATATCTCCATCAATGAAAGAGTATGTAAGTGCAGCGACAGCCGCTAGCATTGAAGAAAGAGAAACATATTTTGTCAAGTATAGACCTAACATGAAAACTGAAAGCAAGATAAGAAACATCAATGGGGCATATCCTAATAATATTCCTGCCGAAGTGGCAACAGCTTTCCCGCCCCTAAAACCTGCAAAGACGGGATACATATGACCGATTACTGCCACAACCCCTGCTATTAATGGATGTAAATCATCTCCGAACCATCTAGCTAAAAAGACAGCAAGTGTGCCCTTTAAAATATCTGATAATGTAACAGCCATTCCAGCTTTTTTTCCCAATGTTCGAAAGGTATTGGTACCGCCTAAATTTCCACTGCCATGTTCTCTAATATCAATTCCATAAAAAACCTTTCCAACAATTAATCCCGATGGTATTGAACCTAGTAAATAAGAAATAATTAAAAGTGCTACATTTATTGCCATAAAAACTTCCCCTTCAATCTCAATTCATTTTTATATTGTACCATTCTTTTCAAAAAACGCCATGGAGATTCTAGTGCTTTTTTAAATTCTTCAATCATGCCTAAACCCATTGTTGCAAAGGGATAAAACAGTGTGAAAAACATAATAGTTTTTATTGGCATGCTTTGATAAGATTAATAGGAAATTTTCTTTTAGTTAGGAGGAGTATAATCTGGCTCGCGCTGAATTTCACAAACAAAAAACCATACCGAAAGGCTTTCTGATTACAGGAATCATATTCGCTGGATTTCTAATTATTTCTAGTATCCTATTTTTCTTATATCCATTTGCCTCATCGGAAAAAGAAAGCTATTTTCAGGGGGAAAATCCGATTCTATTTTTACAAAAACAAAGAGGGAACGCCATTATTGAAGGGGATACCTTGTACGTACCCTACACGTTTCTAAAAGCATTGGATGACCGGATAATTTTTGATGAAAAATCGCAATCAATTATTATCACCACTGCCGATAAAGTCGTGCAAATGCCCTCAGAATCGCTAACGTATTTTATAAATCAGCAACCTGTTAAACTTGAAATTCCGCCGTATAAAAATAAGGATGGAGAACATTACATTGCCCTTGAAACGATTTTGTCATTATACCCTATCCGTTATAAAACTCTCGACGGAACGAAGGCTATTCTAATTCAAAAAGATGGTGAAGAGCTGAAGCACGGCCAAGTGACGAAAAACAAAGTTCATGAAGAAAAGCTACGTTTACGGGTCAAAGGTGATTTAGGATCCCCATACACCGCCCAGACTGTTAACAATGAAACTGTCTTTATTGAGGGCGAAAAGGGAGATTACTATATTGTCAGAAAAGAAAACGGGATTGCAGGGTTAATAAATAAAGAATTGGTAACAGAAAACGAAACTGAAAAGGTTACCGTAAAACAAGAGGTAAAAGAGGCGATACTTCCAGAATTAAACGGGCCGGTCCAGCTTACTTGGGAGGCCGTTTATACAAAAAACCCCAATATAGCTAAAATACCGGAAATGCCCGGAGTTAATGTTGTATCACCAACCTGGTTTAAGCTAAGTGACACCGAGGGAACGGTGCATAATTTGGCGTCTATTGATTATGTTAAATGGGCAAATGCCAAAGGTTATCAGGTGTGGGGACTTTTTTCTAATGGTTTTGAACCTGATCTGACTCATGGGGCATTGGCTAATTTTGAAACCCGACAAAATATCATTCGACAACTGCTTCACTTCAGTCAAATGTACCAATTGAATGGCTATAATATTGATTTTGAAAATGTACATCCTGAAGATGGTCCACTAGTTACCCAGTTTGTTCGCGAAGCTACACCCTATTTTCATGAAGCAGGACTTTATGTTTCCATGGATATTACTTTTATCTCTGATAGCGGAAATTGGTCGACTTTTTACGAACGAGAAAAATTGGCCGAAATAGTCGATTACATGATGGTCATGGCCTACGATGAGCATTGGGCAAGTTCTCCAAAGGCCGGAAGTGTTTCGAGCTTACCGTGGGTGGAAAATAACTTAAAGAAACTGCTAAAAAAAGTTCCTAATAGTAAATTAATTTTGGGTGTGCCACTGTACACCAGACTTTGGAAAGAAGAAACGCTTGAGGATGGTTCAGCAAAAATAACGTCTAAGTCAATGTCGATGGAACAAGCAAAAGAATGGATGGAACAAGTACAAGTTTCTCCAGTTTATGATGAGGCAAGTGGACAAAATTATGTAGAGTATTATGCAGAAACAGAAAAGGCAACCTATAAATTATGGCTAGAGGATGAAGTTTCATTGAAAAAACGGACAGAATTAGTGGCTAAATATAACCTGGCTGGCATTGCTAGTTGGTCTCGCTATTTTGCAGCCCCAGCAGCTTGGACAGCTTTGCAATTAACCGAATCTAGTCCGACCGTCACCCAGAAATAAACCCTAAAAACTCCTTATGTTCAGGCAAGATAATGGGCATAAACTATAATAATCTGTAGAATATGGATTATACTATCCAACAAAATGGATATTAAGGAGTGGTTATATATGACGATTGAAAATCCCAGCCGAGTAGAAATTGGTGCTATTCTAAAAAAAGCAAAGAGAATTGCCGTAGTTGGATTAAGTGATAAGCCAGATCGAACATCATATATGGTCTCCAAAGCGATGCAGGACGCTGGATATGATATAATTCCGATTAATCCTCAAGTTGATGAGGTCCTTGGTATTAAATCGTATAAGAAATTGTCTGATGTTGAAGGACATGTTGATATTGTGAACGTATTTCGTCGGTCAGAGTTTTTACCTGAAGTTGCCGAGGAATTCCTCAAAATTGATGCTGATATTTTTTGGGCTCAACAAGGCTTAGAACATGAAGGAGTGTACAAAACGCTTAAGGAAAAAGGGTATACGGTAATCATGAATCGCTGCATTAAGGTAGAACATGCAATGACAAAATAATGAAATGAGCCCGGCATAAGACATATTTCGTCTTGTGCCTTTTGTTTGTTTTTTATTATTTTAAATTCTACAAATTCATGAGAATATAAAAGAACGGTTTGACCAAATGAAATAAAACGCTACAATTAAGCTTATACCTTATTTAAAAATATGGTAAAATATAATCATTCGAACATTAGTTCCAATCTCGATTTTCCCAAGAATAAAAAGGAATCTGGTCGAATTGAACGAATTAATTAACAAAGTCTGACAACATAGAAAGAAGTTCACTTGTTTTTTTTGTTTTGCCAGTATGAAAGGGGTATTGTTTGTGGCAAGAAACCAGCCAGTATTTGATTACAATGATGACGCCATTCAGGTGCTAGAAGGATTAGAAGCGGTTCGAAAAAGACCGGGAATGTATATTGGCAGTACCGATGCTCGTGGTTTGCACCATCTAGTTTTTGAAATCGTAGACAATTCTGTAGATGAAGCATTATCTGGATTTGGAAATCATATCATTATCAAAATTCATAAAAATAATTCGATTAGTGTTCAAGATAAAGGTAGAGGGATGCCAACAGGTATGCATAAAACAGGCAAACCAACTCCTGAGGTTATTTTAACGGTACTACATGCAGGAGGAAAATTTGGCCAGGGCGGGTACAAGACAAGCGGTGGCTTGCACGGTGTTGGTGCCTCAGTGGTCAACGCGTTATCTGAATGGCTTGTTGTCACGATCAAACGTGACGGATTTGTTTATGAGCAGCGTTTTGAAAATGGAGGAAAACCGGTAACAACACTAGAGAAAGTTGGTAAAACCAACCAAACGGGAACGACCATCCACTTTAAACCTGATACAAGTATCTTCTCAACAATCACCTACAACTATGAAACACTATGCGAACGGTTGCGTGAATCAGCCTTTTTGCTAAAGGCTATGAAAATAGAAATCATTGATGATCGTAATGATTTCCATGATGTATTTTATTATGAAAATGGGATAGAAGCGTTTGTAGAATATTTGAATGAAGAAAAGGATGTCCTTCATCATGTTATAAGCATAGAAGGCAACCAGAATGGAATTGAAGCCGATTTTGCTTTCCAATTTAACGACGGATATTCCGAAAATGTCCTTTCATTTGTTAATAATGTTCGGACGAAAGACGGCGGCACACATGAAGTCGGGGCAAAAACGGCCATGACTAGGGTCTTCAACGATTATGCACGTAAAGTCGGGCTGTTAAAAGAAAAGGACAAAAATCTTGATGGTGCCGATATTCGTGAAGGATTATCAGCGATTATTTCGGTTCGTATTCCAGAAGATCTTTTGCAATTTGAAGGTCAAACAAAAGGGAAACTAGGAACCAGTGAAGCACGTTCAGCTGTCGATTCAGTTGTTTCCGAACATCTTTCCTACTTTTTAGAGGAAAATCCCGATATTAGTTCCCTGCTTATCAAAAAATCAATTAAAGCCTACCAAGCTAGGGATGCTGCCCGTAAAGCACGTGATGACGCGAGAAGTGGCAAAAAGCGCAAACGCTCTGATGCGGTTCTTTCCGGAAAACTAACACCGGCACAATCCCGAAATCCTCTAAAAAATGAACTTTATTTAGTGGAGGGAGACTCAGCGGGTGGGTCGGCTAAACAAGGACGAGACCGCCGTTTTCAAGCTGTTTTGCCTTTAAGAGGAAAAGTCATTAACACCGAAAAAGCTAAACTTGCTGATATTTTTAAAAATGAAGAGATTAACACGATCATTCATGCAATTGGCGCTGGGGTAGGTTCGGATTTTAGTGTGGGAGATGCCAACTACGAAAAAGTGATTATTATGACCGATGCCGACACTGATGGTGCACACATTCAGGTCCTTTTATTGACCTTCTTTTACCGTTATATGAAACCATTAATTGAAGCGGGAAAAGTATTTATTGCGCTTCCGCCATTATACAAAGTTAGTAAGGGCTCAGGAAAAAAAGAAGTGATTGAATATTCTTGGAGCGATGATGATCTTCAAGATGCTATTAAAAAAGTTGGTAAAGGCTATATCCTGCAGCGCTATAAGGGTCTTGGTGAAATGAATGCGGATCAGTTATGGGATACGACGATGAATCCTGAGACTAGAACCTTAATTCGCGTACAAATTGATGATTTGGCTCGTGCAGAGCGGCGCATCACCACCTTAATGGGTGATAAAGTTGAACCACGTCGAAAATGGATTGAGTCAAATGTCCAATTTGGATTAGAAGAAGATGGCAATATCCTTGAAAATGAAAATCTTACTGTTGTCGAGGAGGATACGAACGAATGAGCCAAGTAGAAAAATTCCGTGATCTTCCTCTTGAAGAAGTTATAGGCGATCGGTTTGGTCGTTATAGTAAATATATTATTCAAGAACGCGCATTACCTGATGTACGTGATGGATTAAAGCCCGTACAAAGAAGAATATTATTTGCGATGCATGTGGAAGGAAACACCCATGAAAAAGGATTTCGGAAATCAGCAAAAACCGTTGGTAACGTAATAGGTAACTATCACCCACATGGTGATTCGTCAGTTTATGAAGCAATGGTCCGGATGAGCCAGGATTGGAAGGTCAGAAAATACCTTATCGAGATGCACGGAAATAATGGTAGTGTCGATGGAGATCCCCCTGCAGCTATGCGTTATACAGAAGCTAGACTATCAGCAATTTCTGCCGAGTTATTAAGAGATATTGAAAAAGAAACCGTTGATTTCATACCAAACTTTGATGATACTTCAATGGAACCAACCGTCATGCCGGCGATGTTTCCAAACCTTTTAGTCAATGGCTCGACAGGAATTTCAGCTGGGTATGCAACGGAAATTCCACCACATAATCTTGCTGAAATCATTGATGCCGTTATTATGAAACTGAACAAACCCGATGTTTCTGTTGATGAGTTAATGACTGTTGTCCAAGGTCCTGATTTTCCTACAGGAGGAATTATCCAAGGCGTTGACGGCATTAAAAAAGCATATGAAACCGGTAAAGGGAAAATTATTATTCGCAGCAAAACCGAAATCGAAACGATTCGCGGCGGAAGACAGCAAATCGTGATAACAGAAATTCCCTTTGAAGTAAATAAAGCTAACCTAGTAAAGAAAATGGATGAGTTTCGGCTTGACCGCAAGTTAGAAGGAATTTCCGAAATCCGTGATGAAACCGATCGTACTGGACTTCGAATTGTAATTGAATTAAAAAAAGAAGCTGATGCAACTGGAGTATTGAATTACTTATTCAAAAATAGTGATCTTCAAGTGACCTATAACTTTAATATGGTTGCAATCCATAATAAGCGACCAATACTATTGGGTATAAGGGAAATGCTTTCTGCTTATATTGATCACCAAAAAGAAGTAATCACGCGAAGATCACAATATGAACTTAGAAAAGCCAGTGAACGTCAACATATAGTTGCGGGTTTAATGAAGGCACTATCCATTCTTGATGAGGTCATTGCCACGATTAGAGCATCAAAGGATAAACGAAATGCTAAAGATAATTTAATCGCAAAATTTCAATTTACAGAGCCGCAGGCGGAAGCGATTGTTTCCTTGCAGCTTTATCGTTTAACGAATACGGATATAACTGCATTAAGAAAAGAAGCAGAAGAACTTGCACGTAAAATTGAAGAATTAACGTTAATTTTAGGCAGTGAGCAGAAGTTATTAACCGTTATTAAAAAAGATTTAAAAGAAGTGAAAAAGCGATTTGCTGATGAGCGACGTTCTCTGGTTCAAGCAGAAATTGAAGAGCTCAAAATTAATCTTGAAGTAATGGTTCCCAATGAAGACGTGATTGTTACAGTAACCGATCAGGGATATGTAAAACGGACTAGCCAGCGCTCATACGCAGCTTCAAATGGACAAGATTTTGCGATGAAGGATTCCGACAGATTGCTGGCTCAGCTTGATATGAACACAACCGATGTTCTGTTATTATTTACAACTAAAGGAAATTACCTATTTTGCCCAGTCCATGTCCTTCCGGATATTCGCTGGAAAGATCTTGGTCAGCACGTCGCAAATATTATTCCAATTGATCGAAATGAATCGATCCTAAAAGCGATTCCGATTAAGGATTTTGAGGTTAATCAATATTTATTGTTCGTTACCAAGAATGGAATGGTCAAAAAGACTGAGTTAAATCAGTATAAGGCACAGCGCTATTCGAAACCGCTTGTTGCGGTTAATCTAAAGGGCGATGATGAATTACTTGAAGTCCATTTAACAGATGGTAAGAATCAAATCTTTATGATGAGCAATCTTGGTTATGCACTGTGGTTCAATGAAGAGGAAGTAAGTACCGTAGGCGCGCGTGCAGCTGGTGTTAAAGGCATGAACTTAAAAGAAAATGATTTCGTTATCGGTGGTAATTTATTATCACCAATAGATAAAAGAGCTGTTGTCATTGCCACACAACGTGGAGCTGTAAAGAAAATGAAGCTTTCAGAATTCGAACTTGCCACACGAGCAAAAAGAGGTGTAGTTCTATTACGCGAGCTAAAATCTAACCCTCATCGAGTAGTTGGATATGTACTTGTGAATGACAGCGACGATATATACATCCAATCTGAAAAAGGAATGATTGAAAGTATAAAAGCACATGACATCCGATTTAATGACCGCTACTCAAATGGTTCATTCTTACTGGATGAAACTGAAAGCGGAAAAACAATTAAGATCTGGTCTGAAGCAAATGACCCACATGAAAAAGACATAACCGATTCAACTTCTTCTAAGAATGAATAATGCAATAAAGAATAAAAACCCCTTTCCTAGTGACAGGGGTTTTTATTCTTTTTTATCGCAGATCAGCCGGCAGGAAGTTTTCCTTTTAAGAAATGGTTTTTTTTAAAAAAATTTATAGAATTGAATTAATTTCCTTATGTTGGATACATTACGAGTAGAAAGGTGGTAATATCCAATGAGGAAAGAATTCATGTTTGGAGTAATATCCTTAGTTATCATAGCACTCATAAACATATCTGGAGCACAAGCAAACGATAAATCGACCAAAATATTAACTTCTTATAAAAAGGACCTCACTGGGGATGACCAGCTTGAGCATATTCAAATTAAAAAGAATTCGGAAGGCAAGAAAAACAATAAAATAGAAATTACTATTTCAACTAGTACCAAAAAAACATTTCAAATCCCTTTTACTGGAGAAAAAGAACCGAAAGTCGCCTTTGTTGACTACAACCAGGACCATGTTACAGATATTTTTATCATGAGCCCTAATACAAAGGGAGGAACACCTTCCGAGTTTCAATTATTTTCATTAATAAATGAGCAATTAACCAAAATAGAATTGCCCGAAGCATTAACTTTAGAAGCCCAATTAGAAAATGATTATCAGGCTTCGATTCGAATTAATGAGTCAGGGGCAGCCTATACATTGGATCTCCATGATCAAAAAAAGGGTTTTGATCAAAAGGGCTTATATCAAAATGGTTCATTGAATGAGCCTGCTGAACTTATGGTTCATTCATTTGATAACCTAAAACCGGTTCGGTTAAAGGATATGTCAGTGGGCCTAAAAGGTAGGCAGCCCATAGGTGAGGAATATGATGGGATATTAATTGCTTATGTTGACTCCACTTGGAAATGGATCAATGGTCGTTGGGAACTGGAATCGACAGAATTGAAGAAAGTTATGAACAGGTAAATGAAATATGGATTCTTTCGCTAACAAGAGTTTACAACTCATTAAAATAATAACGGATATTTTTAAAAAGCCTATTCTTTACTAGAATAGGCTTTTTAATTATTTTTGAATGTTTTTTTGTTTTTCTAAACAAATGACCGATACCAAACAAGAAGTTTTTAAATATGTATATAGAGCAAGTACAAAAATTTATTAAGGAGATGAAAAAATGTCAGACTGTGACAAACATAAACACCATCCAAAACCTAAACCAAAACCAAAATCCCATGATCATGATAAGAGTTGTGGTTGCGATAGTTGTAAATGTGTTGTTAATATAATTGGACTAACAGGACCTATAGGACCTACTGGCGCAACAGGTGCTACTGGCGCTACGGGTGCTACTGGCGCTACAGGTGCTACTGGCGCTACAGGTGCTACTGGCGCTACAAGTGCTACGGGCGCAACAGGTGCTACTGGCGCAACTGGAGCTACTGGCGCAACTGGCGCAACTGGCGCAACTGGCGCAACTGGCGCAACTGGTGCAACTGGAGCAAC
>CALCRD010000511.1 GCA_937894355.1 uncultured Bacillus sp. | reverse complement strand
AGGAGAGAAAGCAATTGTTTGACTATATAAAAGGCACGATTGAATATGTGGGTCCTGAGTTTATCGTTGTTGAGAACCAAGGAATTGGCTACCAAGTGATGACTCCGAATCCTTTCATATACTCAGGTCAGTTCGGACAAGAGGTTCGTATTTTTACCTACCATTATGTTCGAGAGGATTTAATGGCTCTCTACGGATTCCAGACGAGAGAGGAAAAAACTCTGTTTACCAAATTGTTAAATGTTTCAGGGATAGGCCCTAAAGGGGCAATGGCGATTTTGGCATCCGGGAACCCTGAGCAGGTAATTTCGGCGATTGAAGCTGAAGATGAAGCATTTTTAATTAAATTTCCTGGTGTCGGTAAAAAAACAGCACGCCAAATGATTCTCGATTTGAAAGGGAAATTACAATCCGTTGTTCCAGATTTCTTCCCGAACTTGTTTACTGAGGGAGACGGCCGGTTTCAAACTCAATCTAGCATGGCAGAGTGGGATGAAGCGGCATTGGCTCTTAAAGCTCTAGGATATTCTGAAAAAGAAATACAAAAAATTTCACCTGAGCTGCAAAAAGAAAAGCAGACAACAGAACAATACATAAAGAAGGCCTTGCAAAAGCTGTTAAGATAGGGTTTTTGCTATATTGTGGATGTGACAATGTTCACTTGGGGCGATAAATCGTGAAAAATCGGCGATAAACAAGTAAAAATCGGCGATAAACAAGTAAAAATCGGCGATAAATCATGAAAAATCGTCGATAAACGTTCAAAAATCGGCGATAAACTCAAAATCTGAGTCAGACCACGAAACCAAATTAAAGATGTTAAGACAAAAGGGTGATTGAATCATGGAAGATCGACTTATCTCTGCCCAGAGCGATGAAATGGATGATTCCTATGAGCAAAGCTTGCGACCACAAACATTAATCCAGTATATTGGTCAAGATAAAATAAAAGCAAATCTAGATATTTTTATTAAAGCGGCTAAAATGCGCCAGGAGACATTGGATCATGTTCTGTTATATGGACCACCAGGGCTAGGAAAGACAACATTAGCAGCAATTATTGCCAATGAAATGGGTGTAAACATTCGCACAACTTCTGGACCGGCGATAGAAAGACCAGGAGATTTGGCGGCAATTTTAACAGCATTGGAGCCAGGTGATTGTCTATTTATTGATGAAATCCATAGATTACAAAGATCAATCGAAGAGGTTCTCTATCCGGCGATGGAGGACTTTTGTTTGGATATTGTAATTGGAAAAGGTCCAAGCGCCCGTTCTGTTCGACTTGATTTACCGCCCTTTACGTTAGTAGGGGCGACCACTCGCGCTGGTTCGATTTCAGCACCACTGCGAGATCGCTTTGGGGTTCTAGGTAGATTGGAATATTACACGGTTGATAATCTTGCCGATATCGTGACAAGAACGGCAGAAATTTTAGAAACAAAAGTAGACCCATTAGCTTCAACAGAAATTGCCAGACGTTCACGGGGGACACCAAGGATTGCCAATCGCTTACTTAGAAGGGTAAGGGATTTTGCCCAAGTAAGCGGGAATGGCGAAATCTCTTACCAAATGGCAAATGAATCACTCGAACGCTTACAGGTTGACCGTTTAGGACTTGACCATATTGACCATAAATTATTAATGGGGATTATCGAAAAATTTCGTGGCGGTCCGGTCGGTTTAGACACAATCGCAGCTTCAATTGGTGAGGAGTCGCAAACCATTGAAGATGTATACGAGCCATATTTATTGCAGATTGGTTTTCTACAACGAACTCCACGTGGCCGCGTGGTCACCGATTTGGTCTATCGCCATTTCCAAATGGAGGTGCCCGATAATTGACAGATATAGCTAAAATGGTCATGATTGTCGGAGCTATTTTGTTAGTGATTGGTTTTTTAATGAATTTTATTAGTCTTGGTAAGCTTCCTGGAGATATTATTTTTAAAAAAGGAAATACGACCTTTTATTTTCCAATTGTCACATCAATTATTATTAGTATTGTGCTATCAGTAGTTTTTTATTTGATAGGACGTTTTCGTTAACATTTAGGGAGAAATCAAAGCTAAATGTGTTTTACGATGATTAAAGTTTGAAAGAGGAATAGACATGAAAGTTGATTTGTTTGATTTTGATTTGCCCGAAGAATTGATTGCCCAAGTACCACTTGCCAATCGTTCGGACTCAAGGCTTATGGTATTACAGAAACAAACTGGTGCCATTGGGCATGATTTTTTCAAAAATATTGTTGAGTATTTAAACCCTGGTGATTGTCTTGTATTGAATGATACAAGAGTTCTTCCAGCGCGATTATTTGGTTCTAAAGAGGAAACGGGAGCCAATATTGAAGTCTTGTTGTTAAAGCAGGGGGATGGGGATCGTTGGGAAACTCTTGTGAAGCCGGCAAAACGGGTAAAGGAAGGGACGAAGATTACCTTTGGTGATGGTCGTCTTACTGCTGTTTGTGTGGGGACATCGGACCATGGTGGTAGGATACTGGATTTTCATTTTGAGGGAATTTTTTATGAAGTGCTAGATTCTCTTGGTGAGATGCCACTTCCCCCTTATATTAAAGAACAATTGGAGGACCGTGAACGCTATCAAACGGTTTTTGCTCGGGAGCGCGGCTCAGCGGCTGCACCGACGGCGGGGCTCCATTTTACCGAAAATCTGCTCGCAGAATTGCAAGAAAAAGGGGTTCATCTTGCTTTTATCACCTTGCATGTTGGACTGGGGACATTCAGACCAGTCAGTGTTGATAATATTCATGACCATGAGATGCACTCAGAGTTTTATCAAGTGACAGAAGGAACGGCACAGTTGTTAAACAATGTTCGTGAACAAGGGGGCCGGATTATTTCGGTCGGTACCACTTCAACACGCACGCTTGAAACGATTGCCACAGCAAATGGTGGTAGGTTTGTCGAAGCGAGTGGTTGGACAAATATTTTTATTTATCCTGGTTATGTTTTTAAAGCGATTGATGGAATGATTACCAACTTCCATTTACCGAAATCTACCTTGATCATGCTTATCAGTGCGTTGGCGGGTAGAGATCATGTCTTAAATGCCTATGCAAAAGCTGTTGAGGAGAAATACCGATTTTTCAGCTTTGGGGACGCGATGCTGATTTTGTAATTTTGTAAATGCAAAAGGAGGACAAGAGATTGTCTGCAATACGTTATGAATTAATTAAAACATGTAAACAAACTGGTGCGAGACTTGGACGAGTCCACACACCGCACGGTTCTTTTGAAACACCTGCCTTTATGCCGGTGGGAACTTTAGCAACTGTTAAAACGATGTCTCCAGAAGAGTTGAAAGCAATGGGAGCTGGAATTATTCTCAGCAATACGTATCATTTGTGGCTGCGCCCAGGAAACGATATTGTTAAGGAAGCTGGCGGCTTACACAAGTTTATGAATTGGGACCGGCCGATTTTAACTGATTCCGGTGGGTTTCAAGTTTTTAGTTTAAGTAAGATTCGTAAGATTGAAGAAGAAGGGGTTAACTTCCGCAATCATTTAAATGGTGATAAATTATTTTTATCGCCAGAAAAAGCGATGGAAGTTCAAAACGACCTTGGCTCGGATATTATGATGGCATTTGACGAGTGCCCACCTTTTCCAGCTACCTTTGAATATATGAAAAGTTCAGTGGAACGGACCTCAAGATGGGCGGAACGCTGCTTGGAGGGTCATAAGCGACCGGAAGATCAAGGCCTGTTTGGAATCGTTCAGGGGGGAGAATACGAGGAGCTGCGTAAATTAAGCGCTAAAGACCTAGTATCGTTAGATTTCCCAGGATACGCGATTGGTGGACTATCTGTTGGAGAACCAAAGGATATCATGAATCGAGTGCTCGAATTTACGACACCATTGCTACCTACTAACAAGCCACGTTATTTAATGGGTGTGGGTTCTCCGGATTCATTAATTGATGGCTCCATCCGTGGTGTAGATATGTTTGATTGCGTGTTACCAACGCGAATTGCTAGAAATGGAACATTAATGACCTCAACAGGTAGATTGGTTCTTAAGAATGCCAAATATGCAAGAGATTTTGGTCCGATTGATGAAAATTGTGACTGCTATTCTTGTAAAAATTATAGTCGTGCCTATATCAGACATCTTCTTCGATGTGACGAAACATTCGGAATACGTTTAACAACTTATCATAACTTGCATTTTCTGTTAAACTTAATGGAACAGGTCAGACAAGCGATTCGCGAAGATCGTTTAGGTGACTTTAGGGAAGAGTTTTTTGAAAAATATGGTTTTAATAAGCCTAATGCCAAGAACTTTTAACCTATTTACAATTTGAAAGGAGGGGAAAAGATGCCAGGAGGAGATTTATTAACTACGGTAGGTCCATTAGTATTAATGTTTGCTTTGTTTTACTTTTTATTGATCCGTCCTCAACAAAAACGCCAAAAAGCAGTAAACCAAATGCAAAGTGATTTGAAAAAAGGGGACAAAATCGTAACAATTGGCGGCCTACACGGTTTCGTCGATGCAATTGATGAAAACACTGTTGTCATTAAATGCGGTGATGGAAGTCGTCTAACATATGATCGCAATGCAATCAGAGAAGTAACTGATAAGATTGGTGAGAAGTCAGCAATCTAAAACTTAGATGAAACCAAAAGCTCCAGCGGATAGCCGCTGGAGCTAGATGAAAAGAAGCAAGCGAATTCGCTTGCTTCTTTTTATTTGGCTCTTTTCTCAAACATCGTTGCTTTTTATGATGAGAATGAAGTGATTAGATGTAAAACAACAAACATTTATGAGAAAAGAGCTTGCAAATTTACTTTCAAGCTGCAAAAAAGCTGATATCACGTTAAAATCGGGTTTAAGATTTTAACAACAAACTTTACGAAAATAGCCTTTTATTTTTACAAAGGCAATGGCATGTAGCCAGACCACTGTCTTTGTGACTCACACGGTTCTTGTTCTAGTGGTCATATTTACCCCTAAAATTCCACCCATCATCGCTACCAGCGTAAAACAGGTGTGATATATGAACTGTTCACTGGTAAATAGTTTGTCATAGCCTAAATACTGGAACAAAAGAATGATGAGGGCATAGACCAAACCTGTTGCTCCTCCTAGTAGCCAACCTCGTTCCTGACCTTTTCCCCCTGAGATAAAACCGCCAATAAATAATGAAACAAAGGAAACTGAAGTGATAACAACTTGTAATCCAGTTTCTTTAATACCTGTAAGCTTTAAAATAAAAGCGAAAATACCACTGCTGATAATGTGAATCACAAAAATTGCAATCAATCCGTATAATACGGCTGCCCCGAACTGTTTGGATCCGATGTTCATCCTCCCCTTTCATCTTCAGTAAATCTCATAATGACCAGAATCAAAGCTCTATTAAAAGCTGTATTGGTTAGTACAAGCATATGAACGAAAAGAGGGGAATAGAATAAAAACTTTATTTCTTCCTGATTTTGATTAAATTGGAAAATTATTCATATAATGTTTCCTTGCCGTTTGTAAACAATATCTAATTGAAGGGGGCGGATGAATTGGAAGAATATTTCATTATCATTTTTAGGACACTATTACTTTATTTGCTCATCCTAATTATGTTTCGATTAATGGGTAAGCGAGAAATTGGGGAGCTAAGTTTGTTAGATTTAGTTGTGTTTATGATGATTGCTGAGATGGCAGCTCTTTCAATTGACAAAACGGATGATCCAATTATGCGCTCGATTGTCCCGATGATGTTGTTAATGGTTGTGCAAATAGTTTTTGCATTTTTTTCTTTAAAAAGTAAAAAGTTTCGAGATCTCATTGATGGGGAACCTACTATTATCATAAATAAAGGGAAAATTGATGAAGATGCGATGAGAAAGCAACGCTATAATATCGACGACCTCCTAGTGCAGCTAAGGGAAAAGAATATCCGAAATATTGCTGATGTAGAGTTTGCCATTCTCGAGACGTCTGGCAAATTATCTGTTTTTGAAAAACAAAATCAGGATTCCGAACCGGGAGAGGGTGGATTTACCCTGCCATTAATTATTGATGGGTCTATCCAAGAAAACAATCTCGAAATCATAAACAAAACGAATTTATGGCTTAGACAACAATTACGAGAAAAGGGTTTTGAAACTGTGAAAAATATTTCTTTTTGCAGCTATCAAAATGGTGAATTTTATATTGATATTAAGGATGAACAATGAGAAGCGACACTCAAGTTGCCAGGGGATTTGAGTGTTGCATCTGTTTCTTTTTGTTGTGTTAAACTGGGCTATTGATGGCAGCGAGAGGCGCTTGCGCTTTCCTATCAGTTAAGAAAGTGTAAAATTTTTAACTTGGGATAGTGTTAAGCGCAAAGTACTTTCTCAACTAGTCGACAAAAAGATGATGATTCCTTCACCTGGAATCATGAGGAACCGCTCCTATCGGTTCGGCGGTCAGATTAAGCACCAAGGTGAGTCCTTTTAAGTAGTTTTAAAGATCAATTACGGATTTTTTAAAGAAAATCTTTTTGGACGTGTACTTATAACTCGGTGTTCGGGAAAATAAGCAGCAATGGTAAAAAATATGGTGGTCATCCTAAAAATAGGTAATTGCAGGGTATGAGGTTGTGGGGAAAATCGCTGGTTTAGGTGTGACAAAGTTCACTTGGGGCGATAAAAGTAAAATAATCGGCGATAAACTGCGAAAAATCGGCGATAAATCCAAAATAATCGTCGATAAACAGGAAAAAATCGGCGATAAAATACTATCGCCGGCCTTTCCTAAAGACTTCGGTTAAAAATGAGCCAAAATCGTGTTACCCAGATCGGGTATGCGGCTTAAATTGTCATAACGGAGTAAAAAGTGAGTCCTTTTAAGTAGTTTTAAAGATCAATTACGGATTTTTTAGAGAAAATCTTTTTGGACGTGTACTTATAACTCGGTGTTCAGGAAAATAAGCAGCAATGGTAAAAAATATGGTGGTCATCCTAAAAATAGGTAATTGCAGGGTATGAGGTTGTGGGGAAAATCGCTGGTTTAGGTGTGACAAAGTTCACTTGGGGCGATAATAGACGGAAAAAATCCGCTTAATTAGTGATTTTAATAAAAAATAGCTTCAATAGACGGAGAGATTCCG
>CALCRD010000510.1 GCA_937894355.1 uncultured Bacillus sp. | reverse complement strand
CAATGTTGATGTTTATCGAAAAAAATTCGTCGTAAAATATTGTTCTCCATAAAATGAAAATACCACAGAATCAATGACTGTGGTAGACCTCAAATTTTATGCTTTCTTATCTTTCCAAAAAAGACCATTCATATTAGATACACATCTAATATGAATGGTCTCTTTAATTTCAATGTTATTACTTATCTAACCTAAATAAAACTATGGGAGCAGGCTCTTCTTCAATTATTCCTGTTGATGCACAAACGGCAATACGATTTCCACCGTTGTACCTTCCCCTTTTTTACTGCTAAATTTTATTTCACCTTGGTGATCTTCAATGATTTTCTTAGTAATGAGTAAACCCATGCCCGTTCCTTCTTGTTTTGTTGTATAGAAAGGTTCAAAGAGGTGATTAAGTTTTTCTACTTCAATTCCGCAGCCGTTGTCTTTTACGACAATTGTAACTTTGTCGCTACCCGTTATCGAGTAGGATAATTCCACCATCCCACCGTTTTGCAAAGATTCAATAGCATTTTTGATAATATTCAAAAGAGCTTGTTTTATTTGCTTTTCATTGCATTCAACCAAAGGAATTTCTTCACTTCTTTTTACTACTATTTTAGATCCAAAGCTTTCGGCAAGCTGGTTAGTAACCGATGAAACATAATCGATAATTTTTTTAAGATCATACTGCTTAAAATTCGGAGATTTGGGTCTTCCGAGAATCATCAAATCATCAACAATGGTATTAATACGGTCAATCTCATCAATCATAATCGGATAAAAGTTCGTTTCGCTATTGTCCCTTTCTTGCTGTAACTGGGTAAAACCTTTTAAAGATGACAATGGATTACGAATTTCATGGCCAATGGTTGTAGCCATTTGACCGATATATGCCAGTTTTTCCTTATTATGAAGGTCATTAACTGCAGAAGTGACTGTAGAAATGTACGAAAAAAACCTCGTAAGAAGGATGAATGATACAATTGCTACTACAGATAGAATCACAGTAGGTAAAATCAGGAGAGATTGTTTAAGGATTAACGACAAGAGAATATATTTCCCTACAATCAACGTTGATACGACCCCATAATATTTTTTATTAATAAAAATTGGTGAAAAGAGAATTAATACAAGTTCGACTAGATTACCAAAATCAATCGGTTTTGGTTCAGTTACATAAATCAATACACTATTTATTGCATCGACAACAACATAGACAATTGTAAAAACATATTTTACAGCCTGTGGTTTGCCTAGCCTCATCAAATAAATACCTATTGGTAGCAACGCAATAACAATTAAATAGAGCCAATATCGAAGTCCACCATCTGGTAAACCAACTATTCCTTCTGTGCATTTTGGATATAGAAAATAGAAATAACCTTCATATAAAAAAAATACCGAATAAAATAAGATCAAAAACATTTTTACAGCTTTTATCTCTTCATTTATATAATTTTGCTCACGAACGTAATCTTTCATTTCGAGTCTCCTCTAGCAAAACAAAAAATAATTTACATTTCACATTTCACCCCTATTATATAACAAATAACTACTTTCTAAAATTGTTTACTGAAAAAATTCGAAGGAAATCTTCAAATTTCGACATTTTTCGTCGAAGGAAGCAGGGCAATTTCGTTAATTTTTAAAAAAATAACGATTAACCGGTCTACCAATTCCGCCATAAATAATATCAATCTGCACTTTTCCGCACTTTTCTAGATACTCTAAATAGCGACGAGCCGTAACCCTGGCAATACCGACACCTTCGGCGACATCTTCTGCAGAAACAGAAGCCTTATTTTGCGATAAGTAGGAGCTAACTTTCGTTAATGTCACTGCATTCAAACCCTTCGGAAGGTCGGCTCTTACCTCTAAATCTTTTTGAAATAAAACTTCGTCCAGCTCTTCTTGGGAAATGGATTGTTTCTCCCGTAGCTGCAACCTAAATGAACGATAATTCTCTAATGCCTTTTTTATCCGTTCAAATTTAAACGGCTTCATAATATAATCAAAAGCACCTTGTTGCAGAAAAGCCCGGACAGTTTCCATATCACTTGCAGCGGTAATCGCAATAACATCGACCGTAAACCCTCCCGAACGGATTTGTTTCAAAGTTACTAAACCATCCTGTTTGGGCATATATACATCAACTAGTACTAGGTCAGGCTGCAATTTTTTGATCAGTTCCATACCTTCTTGTCCATTTGTAGCCGCTCCAATCACTCTAAAACCCGGTACCATGTTCACGAACTGTCGATTTACTTCCTGAACCATTAGATCATCTTCGATTAAGACGACTTTAAACAATACCATTCACCCCCATTGATGGATCGTTTTCAAATGTAATCTGGAAAGATGTCCCTTCTCCCTCTATGGAATCCACATGAATTTTCCCTTTTCCTTTTTCAACAATCTGGTTTACTAAAAACAGACCCAATCCCCTGCCTGTACTACTTTTAGAAGAATATCCATTGTCAAAAATATAAGTCTTAGATGATTCTTTTATTCCACAGCCATTATCCTCAACAATAATATTAACCAGTTGGTCGGTTTGACGAATACTTACGTATATTTCTTTGTCTTCATTGGGTATTTGATCAAATGAGTCATAGGCATTTTCGATTAGATTTCCAACCATTAATACAAAGTCATGATGGTCAAGTAATTTTGGAAATTCCCTTAAGACACTATGACGATCAATAATAACCTGTATTCCCAATTCTTTCCCACGACTTACTTTACTTAACAATAAACCTGATAGGCTGTCATCATGAATATTGTTGCTTAAGAACCTGGTCAATTCTTCTTGCTCTTCGGTTACTTGGAAGACATACTCCAAGGCCTTGTCCCTATTTCCAAGTTGAATCAAACCAGCAATCGTATGAAGCTTATTAATATGCTCATGATTTTGAACCCTTAAAGCATTTACAAAAGCTTTTACCCCAGTCAACTCTTCTGCAAGACTCTTCACTTGAGTTCGGTCTTGGAAAATAGCAATGGCCCCTACTGTTTTATTATCAACCTTAACTGGAACCCTAGTACTAACAATCATTAAATTATTAACAAATAAATCCCTATTGAAGACTGGTTCTTCAATTTGTAAAATTTCCGGAAGCTGAGTATCTGGAAGTATCTCCCTTATTTGCTCACCGATTACCTCACCTTGAACACCGAGTATCTCCTTTGCCCGATGATTAAAAACTGTTATCCGCTGGGACCGATCAATTGCGATAATTCCCTCATGCATGGAGTTAAACATTTCCGTACGTTCAACGACGATTCTGGCAATTTCGTGTGGCTCCAACTGAAACATATCCTTTTTAATTTGCTTCGCTAATGCCCATGCTCCCCAACCACCAAAAAACAAGGCAATTCCACCTGTTAAAAGTATTTCCCTTTTCACTTGAAGTAAAGTATCGAGCAGACTTGGAAGTTTATAACCTGCCATAATGACTCCGACTTGCTCATGATTTGCACTAATGACGGGTGCGAATGCCCTAATTACCGTACCTATCTCTCCTTTTGCCTCAGAAAGATAAGAATGCTCGGCAAATGCTGCACCCTCATCAAGACCTTCGGAAATTTTTCCTATTTTTTCTTTTATTGGATGGGTAAGTCTAACCCGATTCATATCCATTACCACTATATAGTCAGCTTTATTAATCATCCGAATTTTTTCAACTGTCTTTTGGAGTTCACTTGTTTCGCGATTATTTTGAGGTATATTATTAATAATATCTGGTAATTGGGATACTGTTTGTGCAGTAAGCATGGCATTCTCCCTAATTGTTGTTTTCTCGTTTTGGATAAACTCATTTATTAAAAAAATGCCGAGAAAAACTAACGAAAAACCGATAATAAAAATGATTAAACTAGTGATTTTCCATTGAATTGATATCCTCATCATGATTACTCCTTAAAATTCTTATCACTATTGTATCATGAAATATATTTTAAAAATTATTTCAAAAAATGTTATGATTAAAAATAAAAGCAATGGTGAGTGTCTATGAAAACATTTGTTGCGGCAGCAATCATAACAATTATTATATTAATAGGATGGATTAGTGCGGACCAATGGTATAAATCTGGGCAAATCATCCCTGATGACGAACAACAAGGCCTGAAACAACAAATTATTATCAGGTTTAGCCATGTTGTAGCAGAAAATACTCCTAAGGGACTAGCTGCTCAAAAATTCGCCGAGTTGGTTCAGAATAAGACAAATGATCAAGTCAAAGTGGAAGTATATCCTAATGAGATTTTATACTCGGATGGCGAGGAAATTGATGCCCTAATTAGAGGGGACATTCAAATGATTGCCCCGACCTTCACAAAAATGACCGAACTAGTTCCAGAGTGGAAAGTCCTCGACTTGCCGTTTCTATTTGAAGATAATGAACACGTTAATAAAGTTTTTACCGAAAAGGTCGGAGATGAGCTTATTGGTATGCTAGACGAACAACAAATGAAAGGTTTAGCCTTTTGGAACAATGGCTTTAAACAAATGACCAGCAATCAAAAACCGCTTATCCTGCCAAGTGATTTTAAGGGACAAAGTTTTCGGGTCATGCCCGGAAAAATTATCGAGAAACAATTTAGGTTATTAAATGCCGAGCCCGTTCCCCAGTCTTTTAATAGTGTTTATCGGTCATTAGAACTCCATAATCTTGATGGACAAGAAAATACCATATCGAATATTTATTCAAAGGGGTTATATAAAGTTCAATCCCATCTTACCCTTAGTAATCACGGCTATCTGGGCTATGCGGTCGTTATGAATGCGGATTTTTGGGAAAGTCTATCACCAGCTATCCAATGGCAAATTAATAGTGCAATGAAGGAAACAACTAGATGGATTCAGAAAGAATCACAGATAATGAATGATACTCAGCTTGAAGAAATCAAACAAAACTCATCAATCGGAATCTATACGCTGTCTAATGAGCAAAAGGAAGCCTGGAAAAAGCAGTTTACACCGCTTTATCAGGACATTGAAACAGAAATTGGCACGGAGCTCCTGACTAAAATTAAAAAACTTGGACAATAACAACAACTATTAAACAGGCTAATTTTTAGCCTGTTTTTTTTGTAAAAAGGCGACGGCGCTTCTACGACCAAAATGAACAAAATGACCAATATCACCATAAAACCCAGATTTCCAAATTGTCTGTTAATGTATAAATAAACAATCAAGCTTATGTAAACGTTAACAAAATAATTTTTCGAATGGGGAGATGGACTATGAAAATTAACTTTAGGAATTTAACTGTTCAAGTTATTATTGGGATCATCGTTGGTATCTTAATTGGGTTCTTTTTCCCAGAGTTTGGTGGAAAACTAAAGGTTTTAGCCGATGTTTTTATCAAAATGATTAAAATGGTTATTGGCCCTATTGTATTTTTTACAGTTGTAATTGGAATAGGCAGTATGGGAGATCTCAAAAAGGTTGGACGCATTGGGGGAAAATCGCTCCTTTATTTTGAAATTGTTTCTACCTTTGCCTTAGCAATTGGTGCAATTGTTGTAAATATCATCCAACCTGGTAAAGGCTTTAATACTTCGGCAGTTAAAGGTGGAGATATCAGTCAATACACCAATCAGGCAGAACAAAGTCATAGTGTTATTGATTTCTTGGTGGGAATCATTCCAGATAATATAGTAGGAGCAATGGCAAAAGGTGAGCTGCTTCCTATCCTGTTTTTCGCAGTCCTATTCGGTCTTTCAATGGCCGCTATGGGAGAAAAGGGCAAACCTGTTGTTGAATTATTTGAAAAACTAGCAGATGTTTTCTTCGGTGTTGTTAATATGATCATGAAAGTGTCCCCGATTGCAGCATCTGGTGCAATGGCCTACACGATTGGGAAATTTGGTTTGGGTTCACTTATTTCTTTAGGAAAATTAATGGGATCTGTTTATATAACCATGTTTTTATTTATCGTACTTATTCTTGGAACTATCGCAAAATACTATAAATTCAACATCTTCAAGTTTATCGCTTATATAAAAGAGGAAATACTTCTAGTTCTAGGTACATCATCATCGGAATCTGCATTACCACGAATGATGAACCGTCTCGAAAACTACGGTTGTTCTAAATCAGTAGTTGGATTGGTTGTTCCAACTGGTTATTCTTTTAACTTGGATGGTACCGCTATCTACTTATCGATGGCAGCTATCTTTATTGCCCAAGCCTACGGTGTTGATTTGTCCTTCATTCAGCAGGTAACCTTGCTTGGTGTATTAATGCTTACTTCTAAAGGCGCAGCAGGCGTTACAGGTTCTGGTTTCATTACATTAGCAGCCACTTTAGCGGCATTCCCGATGATTCCTGTTGAAGGTATTGCTCTATTACTAGGGGTTGACCGTTTTATGTCAGAAGCACGTGCCATCACAAATTTAATCGGAAATGGCGTTGCTACTGTTGTTGTTTCGAAAATGGAAAATGAGTTTCATGCTCCACTTACAGAAATTCCAGGAGCAGCAATGGATTCTCCAATCGTAAACCCTGCAGAATCAACTCAGGCAGTATAAATCGAGACTTCCATCTATTGGAGTTCTCACACGAATTTTTTAGAAAAATAATGAATCAACTATTGCAAAAGAAAACGAAGCAAACGGAAAATGTTTTTCCCCGTTTGCTTCGTTTTTACTTTCCTCCTCTTAATATTGTTTATTTTATTAATAACTATGTTTAGGTGAATTTCATGAAAATTTTGACAAAATTGACAAATGTAAACGCTTAAACATTTTTCTAATATAATATAATAGAGACAGATACTACATAATGTTTCAGTGTTCGGCATCTACCACTTGCTATTAATTCACCTTTAGAAAGGGGTAGGACCTATGCATTACGAACGACCGCTTGTATCTTTTTTTGATTTAACATTTGATTTATCCATTCTTCTCACATCTACTGTCGCTTCACTCATCGTATTCCTCATCGGTCTTTATGCAACCAGAAGAATCTCCGAAAATACACCTAGTAACTGGCAAAATGTTATGGAATGGCTTGTCGAGTTTATCGAAGACATCATGATGAACACGATTGGCAGGAAAGATAACTTATTCATTCTCACAACAGGTATTGCTTTATTTATGTACATATTAATTTCTAATTTTATGGGCATTCCTTTTGCCATTGTAACTGATGTCGAACATCCAGTATTGTGGTGGAAATCGCCAACATCTGACGCCCACGTCACTATGACACTGGCAATTATGATGATTGCTTACTCACATTTTATTCACTTACGTATGTACGGTTTTAAAAACTATTTTTCCAGCTATTTCAAACCCTTTAAACTTTTGTTTCCAATAAACCTACTTGAACAAATTGCTACAACATTAACTCTTGGCTTGCGTTTGTTTGGGAATATTTATGCTGGTGAGGTTATGTTATCCCTCCTTGCCGCTGCCGTTTATAAAGGTGTTTTAACTGGTGTTTTTGCAGCTGTTCCAATGGTTATTTGGCAAGCGTTCTGTGTTTTTATTGGTGCACTTCAAGCCTATATTTTTGTTACATTAACAATGGTCTACATTGGCCAAAGATTGACGACTCATTCACACTAGGAAGGAATGAATATTTATGGGGGACTTAACTATTTTTGAAATTCCTATTTCTCTTGGTACAATGATTTATCAAGCATTTCTTTTTACTGTTTTATTTGTTTTACTTAGAAAATTTGTTGTCAAAAAGCTTGTGAAGGTTTTGGTTACTCGTAAGGAAACTATTGAAAATCAGTTAGCTGTTGCCAAGAACTATCAAATTGAGGGTGAATCATTCGCAATGGAGCAAAAACAACTCCTAGAACAAGCAAAAGTTGAAGCTAGAGAGCTTATTAGCAAAGGCCAAAAAGAGGCACAAAATATTATTAATATGGCAAAGGAAGAAGCAGGCATGATCCGCGCCCAAGCATATAATGAAATAATAAATAATAATCGAAAGCGGGATGTTGGATGAAAAAAAGTTTTAGTAAATCCCAAGGAAGATTTACAGAAAAGCTGGAAATTGAAATTGAGGAAAAGTGGATTTACGTATATTATTCCCATGGGGATATAGAAAAAACAGCCTATATTTTAAAGAACAATGAGAATACTGATGAAGGTTATTTACATGAATTTTGGCAAGAAAACAATGTTTCGGATGAATTAAAAGCTGAAATTCGGGGGTTTTTACAAACACGGCATAAAACTGAAAAAGATAACCTCATGCAATTTTCTACTTTTTTAATAAAAGCGATTTCATATAATCTGGTTATTGGCGCCATATTAGCCATGAGTATCTTTGGGGGATTTAAATTAGGATCCAAAGCCGATAATATGATGTCGATTTATCCGGTCTTTACAATTATTGGCGTTTTCTTAGGGATTGGTTTTGGGGCATACTGTGGTTATGTCATCATTAAACATTACCTGATACAAAAAGAAGAAGGTGAACCGGAAGTGTCCCCGCTTTTTTCAAATAGTAAAAAGCAGACAATTGCCAGTGATACGACCGTTCTTGAATACTCGAAGGTCGATGTTTCATTAGAGGAAGTACGTTTAGCAATCAGGAAATTTTCTGATAACCTCCCAGAAGGGACATACAGAACCATCCTTGTTAAGGATGATTATAGCATTGATTTTTCTCAGCTTACTCAATACCTTAAAGGAATCCCCACTAAAAAATTCTATATGTCTAAAGAAACCTATGATGTTTTCGATGAAACCGGAAAAGCAATTCCTGAAATCATGGATAAAGTCCAAAAAGCGGTTGATTTATACTTAAAAGAACATGGGGAATTACCGTTACTACAATACGACCCGCTCAGGAAAATTAATATTTACCAGTTAACGCAGGATGGTTATTTGGACACTGTGCCGGATTTTGATTTTTTCCTAACTGACTACGATGGGATTATCACCAATATTAAACCAAAAAAGGAGAAGAAAAGAGGTTAAATCGAGGAGCGGAAGCGGCTCGCCCAGACCTGAAAAGCGGAAAACAGGCGATATGAATTGATCCCTGTCTTCCGCCTTTTTTTACTAGCTATCCTAGCTGATTTTGAAGTTGGCTTTGATATAGGTCATGATAGAAACCTTTTTCCGCAAGCAATGTCTGATGGTTTCCCCTTTCAATTAAACGGCCTTGATTTAAAATTAAGATTTGATCAGCCTGTCTAATCGTATTTAAGCGGTGCGCAATAACAAAGCTCGTCCGCCCCTGCATCAACCTTTGTAATGCCTCTTGGATTTTCAATTCGGTAATTGTATCTATGCTGCTTG
Source organism: uncultured Bacillus sp. (assembly GCA_937894355.1). GTDB lineage: Bacteria > Bacillota > Bacilli > Bacillales > Cytobacillaceae > Bacillus_BU. The sequence goes on along the minus strand of CALCRD010000510.1, from coordinate 17,982 downwards.
TGGCTTCATCCAAAATTAATACCGAAGGATTAGAAAGAATGACCCTGGCAATTGATAAGAGTTGCTTTTGCCCCTGACTAATTCCACTTCCATCCTGTATTAAAACTGTATCATATTGATTTGGAAGCTTCATAATGAACGAATGAGCATTTGCCTGTTTTGCTGCCTCTTCTACTTCCAGGTCCGATGCCTCCAATTTTCCGTAGCGAATATTTTCCCTTATCGTTGTTTCAAACAACACGGAGTCTTGTAGGACAAATCCTAAATGATTGCGAAGGCTTTCTCGTTTAATGGTCTTGATTTCTTTTCCGTCAATAAAAATACTTCCTTTATCTACACTATAAAATCGAGATAGTAAATTAATAATTGTCGTCTTCCCAGCACCAGTTGGGCCAACCAAAGCAATCATTTCCCCTGGAGAAGCACGAAAACTAATATCAACAACAGTATCTCCTTCCTTTTCATAAGAAAAAGTTACCGAATCAAATTCTACTTCACCTTTTATATCAGTTAACACAAGAGAACTTTCTTCATCAGCAGATTCAATTTTTTCATCTAATAATTCAAAAACTCGTTCTGCACCAGCCACTGCCGAAAGGAGGGTATTAAATTGATTGGCTAAATCATTTAACGGCCGTGTAAATTGCCGTGAGTACTCTGTAAAAACCACAATAACCCCTATCGTAACTGCTCCTTTTAATGCTAAAATTCCGCCAACACCTGCAATAATTGCGAAGCTTAAATTATTTAAGATATGCATCAATTTTGGAATAAAGCCGGATATGGTTTGAGCCCAAAACCCTGACAGTCTCAAACTTTCATTTCGGATCATAAACTCAGAAATGACCTTTTGCTCCTGTGAAAAAGTTTTTACAATCCTTTGCCCAGAAATCGTTTCTTCAATATATCCGTTTAATCCGCCTAAGTTTCGTTGCTGTTCTTTAAAAGATTTCCCCGTTCGATTGGTAATCCATTTCATACCAAGAAACAGCAATGGAACAATGAATAAAGTAATAAATGTTAACAACGGGCTTAGCCATAGCATAACGGAAATGGTGCCGACAAGCATCAGGATGCTTGTTGAAATTTGTATCACCGAACTATTTAGTGTGGAACTTACATTTTCAATATCATTTGTCACCCTACTCATTATTTCTCCATGCTGTCGTTTATCAAAATAATGAATCGGAAGTCGGTGTAATTGCTGAAATAAATCAGTTCGCAATGAATAAACCGTTTTTTGGGAAATTCCAATCATAAAGTAGTTTTGCAGAAAACTGGTGAGTGCATGGCCTACATAAACGATAATTAAAATAACCAGCAATCCTATTAGCCCTTCGGTGTTATCAGAAATTATATATTCATCAATGGCTTTCCCGACTAATACTGGAGCTAATAATCCTAATCCGGTGGTTATGACTACCAACATCATCACTAACAGGAACAGTGCTTTATTATCCGATAAGTATCCCCAAATCCGCTTAATAGTTGCAAACCAATTGTTAGGCTTGACGACTGGTTTGTTCCGCTGGCTATGAGGATGTACCCTAATTTCCATCGTAGCCTTATTTTGTTGTTTGGCCTCCAGTTCCACATCCACAGAGGATTCCGTATCTGTGGTCTGATTTCTTTTAATTTGGAAAGGTTTTATAAGTTCACTTAGCATGATGGACTCGCTCCTCCCCAAACTGCGAATGATAGATAGCTTGATACAAAGTTGATTCCTTTAATAACGTTTTATGGTCACCTTGAGCCAATAATTTTCCCTCATCAAGGATGAGAATTAAGTCCGCTCCCATAGCTGTGCTAATTTTTTGAGTAATCATCAAGGTCGTACATGTATACTGCGTTAACGCTTGAAGCAGCCTTTTCTCTGTTTTTACATCAAGAGCACTTGTACTATCATCAAATAACAATAGCTTTGGTTTCCTAACTAGTGCTCTAGCAATAGCGATTCGTTGTTTTTGTCCACCGGAGAGATTAACTCCTTTTTGACCGATAATTGTTTCGTATTTCTTTGGCAATTTATCAATCATTTCGTGGATTTGGGCATTTTTAGCTGCGACAATCATTTCATCATTCGTGGCATTCTCTTTTCCCCAAGCCAAGTTTTCTTTAATTGTCCCCGTAAACAATAAGGACTCTTGTGGAACAAAACCAATTTGCCTACGCAGTTCCATTGGATTTATCGCACTAATATCTTGACCATCAATATAAATCGTTCCACCGCTTACTTCATATAACCGGGGTATTAAGCCAAATAAAGATGTTTTTCCCGATCCCGTTGCCCCTAAGATAGCTATTGTTGACCCCGGTTTCACTCTAAACGAAATATTTTCCAGTACACATGTCTCAGTTCCCGGGTATTGAAAAGAAACTCGATCAAAGACTAGTTCTCCGTTGCTAATAGAGAAATGTCCTTGGTTTGCAGTTGGAGCTGTATTCTGCTTTTCTGCTACATTAAGGACCTCATTAATCCGCTGTCCCGAAGCTTTGGCCCGTGAGAAAACAAGAATGATCATTGAAAAAATCGAAAGTGAGGCGGCAATTCTTGTTCCATAATTCACAATTGCTACTACCTCTCCGACCTTCGCTTCTCCACCACCAATTTGAATACTGCCAAACCAAAGAACTCCCAGAATACTTATATTCATAACCATCAGCAAAAATGGCATGGTAAACTCAATTAAACGTAATGCAGAAACCGTCCTTTTCATCAAATCGTCGTTTGCTTGTTCAAACCGGTTTCCCTCATGTGGCGCTCGTAAGAAAACTTTAATCAGTCTCATACCTGCGAGATTTTCCCGCATCACACTATTAACTCGATCTAATTTTGATTGCACTACCTTAAACAATATTCCTGCCTTTGTATAGGCCCATTTTAAAAATATGAGAAGTACTGGAACAACGGCAACTAAAATAAGAGCAAGCTTATAATTGACCACAAATGTCATGACAACACCACCTACCACAAACAAAGGGGCGCGCATCATAATCCGCAAGCTCATAAACACGGTATTTTGGATTTGGGTAACATCATTAGTCAATCGGGTGATTAATGATGAAGTTGGAAATAGTTGAAAATCCTCAAACGATAAAGCTTGAATCTTTTCAAAGAGGCTCTTTCGGACATCATAACCAAAGTTTTGCCCAGCATACGCTGCATAGAATGAATTTACAATTCCTGATGCAAACGAAAGTAGGGACAATCCCACCATCATTCCACCCCAGCGAATAACTACTGAAAGATCTTGCGCTATTACTCCCTCATCAATAATTTTCGCCATAAACACCGGTAAACTCAATTCAACTACCAATTCAAACAGCATTAATAACAGAGCCGCTATCACTTGAATTTTGTATGGTTTTAAAAAAGATAACAGCTTTTTCATGAAAAATACCTCCAAGATTGCTTTAGCGAAATCATATATTTATATGTATACCACCAAATTGTGAAGTTTCCGAAAACTAAAGACTATTTACCATTTATCATATAACTTTTCTATTTTTTTTTGAAAAAATATGATTGTAAATTGGTTTTTAATTAAGCGGCTTTCTACCAAAAAAAAAATAGACATTACCCCTATTATGAGTAATGTCAAAGTAATATTGTTAATTTCTTTAGAAATAGGCTCTGTTAAACCTGGCTGTTGATTTCCGCTGCAGGTCGCTCGCTTTCCGCGGGGCGGGCGGTAAGCCTCCTCGGCGCGACTTGCGCCTGTGGGGTCTTACCTGTCCCGCTGCCTCCCGCAGGAGTCTCGCACCTTCCGCTCCAATCAACAAAATTCTTAAAATCAACATTGAACATTAACGCAGCCTAGAAATAATATAAGCCCATTGGCAATTTAAGTCCTAAGTACATTAAGGCGATGAAGGTAATCGCAAACATTATCCAGATTGGATTTACCGGTTTTCCTTTTGCTCTCCAAGAAATCGCCATTTCAAATAATCCGATAATCAATACACCTACTAAAGCTTTAATCATATATAGAAGAGTGATTTTATATAATCCAAATAAAAGCATAAAACCTGTTCCTAGCATCAATATATATGAAGCCCGCAAGCCCATTTGCCAAAATTTAATATTCTTTCCTTTGCTTTGTAATAAAACTGTTATCGCGAATAAAACAAATGTTAAAACTAAAGATGTTAAATGTGCATGTGTCATGTTGTCAGTTCTCCTCCTTGAGTAGCTTTAAATCGATATCCTGCTCCCCAAACCGTTTCAATATAATTAGGGTTTGAGGGTTCTTGTTCAATCTTTTCGCGAATCTTCCGGATATGGACAGTCACCGTAGAAACATCTCCGGCACTATCATAACCCCATATTCGTTCAAACAAATGATCTTTACTAAATACTTGATTCGGATTTGTTGCTAAAAATGTCAGCACATCAAATTCCTTTGTTGTAAAAATAACCTCTTTATTATTGACGAATACTCGTCTCGCCGATTTATCAATTACTAAACCGCGAATATAAATTTCAGAGGTGTCTGGTTTTTGTTTCAGCATTAGTCGCTCATATCTAGAGAGATGAGCTTTAACCCTAGCTACCATCTCATTCGGACTAAAGGGTTTTACCAAATAATCATCTGCGCCAAGACCTAGGCCCCTTACCTTATCTATTTCTTCCTTTTTAGCTGTCACTAAGATAATCGGAACATCTTTAATACTACGGATCTTTTTACATATCTCAAAACCATCGACATTGGGTAGCATGACATCGAGCAAAATTAAATCATAGTCATGAGAGATCGCCATCTGAAGACCCACGTCACCAGTTAAAACAATTTCCGTTTCGAATCCGTTGATCTCTAGATAATCTCGCTCTAGTTCAGCTATGCTTTTTTCATCTTCAATAATGAGGATTTTTTTCATGCTACCCCCTGCTTTGTCCTGTGTATTTGTGAGGCAATACAATGGTTATTTTCGTTCCATGTGTCTGTTTACTTTCCACTCTAATTTGCCCATGGTGCTCATCGACAATCATTTTTGCTATCGAAAGACCCAATCCGCTTCCACCAGTTAGTTTATTTCGAGACTGATCTGCCCGATAGAATCTATTAAAAACAAACGGCAGGGACTCTTCTGGAATCCCCAGTCCATTGTCAGAGATTTCAATTTCAAGATTTCCATTTTTGGAATGAAGGGTTAGCAGAAGAACCTTCTTGGGTTTATCCATAAATTTTAAACTGTTTTCTATAATGTTACTAAAAACCCGTTTTAGTTTTTCTCGGTCAGCGTAAATATTAAAATCTCCATTTTTATCATATTCAAAGGTAAGCTTTACATCCTTTTCCTCCAGATCAAAGCTTAATTCCTCAATAAAATCTTCTAGATAATTCTTTAAGTTGAATCCTTCAAATACGAATGGAACCTTCCCTAAATCTAGCTTTGAATATAAGAAAAGTTCATCAATTAATCGATCTAAATCTACTGATTTTGTATAGATTGTTTGAATATATCTGTCGTATTTTTCAGGAGTATTGGCAATTCCATCACGAATTCCTTCTATATACCCTTTTATCGTGGTAATCGGTGTTTTTAAATCATGAGAGATATGGGCAATTAATTCTTTGCGATTTTCCTCATATTGTTTTTGAATCTCAAATGATTCATTTAATCGAACTCTCATTTCCTCAAAGCTTTGAGTTAGTTGTCCAATTTCATCATTTTTTTCAGCGATAATTGCATGATTGAGGTTACCATCTTTAATGGATTTGGCGGCATTTTTCAATCGATCAATCGGCTTAATAATACTTTTGGAAACATACGTGGTTAATAATCCATTCGTGGCCACCAGGATCAAAACACATATACCGAAAAGGATTGGAAAAAAGGTTTTTACAAAATGATTCAAAGGACTTGCGTCACGCATAATCAGAACTGATATTTCACCACCATCATTGTCGTAATAATCATGTTGTTTGATGGCGAAGGTTCGTGCTCCCACAGGTTCAAGGTTTCGGGACATATTGGTCGTTCCAAATTCAGGTAAATCATCGCGGTTTATTTCCTGCAAATCCCTTGAAGCGAATAGGATTTCCTCATTTTTCCGAAGGATGATGCCTGCATTTACTTCTTTTAGCTGCTTTTCCACCGACACTAAATAGGCATTGGTCAATAGCTCTTTTGGATTCGTTACAGATTTTTTCTTCATTTCAAAAAAAACACTGGAGTCCTTCTGCAATTCCGAGCTTTGACTATGGCTTTCCGGCAACAAATTAGTAACTTCCCTAATATCACCTAGAAACAGCACCGATAATAGCAATGAAGCGACGATAAACAAGACTATCGGTACAATAATCATCGCAATATTGGATAGGATTAGCCGCAGTTTGATTGACATTGGAACACACCCTCAATTTTATGCTTCTTTTTTGTTAAAAAAATGAAAAGCAGACGCCAATAACAATGCGAACAGTGAGCTTAAGTACGTGAATGATTGGGCAGCCCATCGGAATGAGATGTCACCAAGCCATTGAATATACCAATCCAAATAGGATGAAGGCAACAAATAAAGCGAAGCTGGAAATATGACTGGAAAAATAATCATAGCTAAGTAAAGTGAAAACAATATTGAAATGGCAACGACGCTTGATTTTACCATCGAGGTAGTGAAAACTGCAAAAGCAATTAATACCAATAATGGAAACCATGATAGAAAAAAGGCTACAAAGGTTGTTAACACTTCTTCCAACAGAAAACTCGTATCGAAAAAGACACTGCTAATCACAACGGACAAACTGCCCAGGATCAGTTGAATTCCAATCATATTACCGATTGCTGCTGTTTTGGAGATGAACAGTTCAAACCGATTAATCGGTCTGATTGGGAACAAAGTCCCTCTCTCGGCTTCACCAGTAAATAAATCTGCAACGGCAATAAAACAAAACAATGGCAGCATGACCTTTACAAAAAAATCGAGAATCGAAAAATTGATATTCTCAGCGGGAAGCGCCATCCAATCCATGAATGGAAGGTTATGAACCATTAGTTTAATTGCTACTGGCAATACTGCAGCGGCTATTAGAAAAAGGATTGTTATCCTCTTCGCCATAAGCTTTTGCATTTCATTGGTCATACTAGCGATTATCGAATTCATACGGCACTCTCCCCCCTATTTTATTGATATATTCTTCTTCCAAAGAGTCACTGTTGGAACTATATAAAGAAAGCTTTCCATCAATTAAAAAACAGTAACGATTACACAATCTTTCCATCTCTGAAATATGGTGACTAGAAATCACAAAGGTTACTCCAAGATTAGCAAGCGTCTTGATTGTTTTTCTTAAAACCAACAGTCCATCAATATCAAGACCATTTGTCGGTTCATCCAAAATCACTAATCTTGGCTTGGAAATTAGCGCTGATGCTATTCCAAAGCGCTGCTTCATTCCCATTGAAAAAGAGGAAATTTTTTCATATTTATAGGGACTCAAACCGGTAAGTTCCAATACTTCATCAATAGCAGACCCGGGAATTTCTGGGTAAAATCGTAACGCCATTTTTAGATTTTGAAATGGCGTCATACTTTCAATTGTCATAGCATGTCCAATTAATGCTCCCACAGAATGGATTGCCTCTTTGAAATGGGTTTGAATATCATGCCCAAACAATTCAACTTGGCCACTGTCTGGTTTAACAAGACCAGTCATGCATTTCAACAAGGTGGTCTTCCCAGCTCCGTTTGGACCAAGGATCCCCAGAATATCGCCTTGAGTAATGGTTAAATCAATATTATTTATTCCTCTCCCATTGGGAAATTGCTTTGTCATCCTAGAGATAACCACTGTTTTTTCCAAAAATGTCACCCTCTATAGTTATACTAATGCTCACACCTTAGTTCTTTAATTAGATTAACGACTACCATGGCCATGCTTCATATCAAGCTTTTCAACCTTTTCTTTAGCGATTTCAGTTGGAGCTACTAATGTTTTATTGTAATCAGTAACTTCTAGGTTGAAGCTCAAAATTAATTCATGCGCTTTCCCGTTCACATCTTTCCCTACCACAACCACTTTTACTTCCTGTTTGTCCACGTAATTTTCTTTATTCACATTAGCTGATATTTTCATTTGTTTAACGCTAATATCATGATCCAATTCCGGAAGTGTCGGTGTAAGATGAAAATCCGAACCTTTTTGATCATATTTATCTTGAATCATCACCGAATGTTTAATCATAAGCGAACTAATTGCATTTGCGGTAAGTGGGATTTCTTTTCCAGTTAAATCAAGTTCCACTTTGTAACTACCATTCTTTGCAGGATCAACCGTAATTTGTTGTTGTAAATTTTTCGTTGCCACATCAATTAAGTTTTCCATATCGTCTTGCAGCTCATTGGTTCTATTTTGGTGAGGATTGCTTGCATCCATTTCATAAATGACCTCGCCACCTAGTTTTTCCATGAACCATTTTCCTTGTTGTTTATACATGTTCATACTGCTTGATTCTGTTTTAGTCATTAGCTTTGTTGAAATCGAATTCACTTGTTTCTCCGTATCTGACTTCATGACCACATCACCAGAGAATAGCTTCTTGTCATTATCTTCTAGCGCGAAGTTGACGCTCACTGTTGCACTGTTGGCTTCATGAGTTTGCTTTAATGCTGATTTATAAAGCTCATATCCAGATGTATTTGCAGAAATTGAATAAACGCTGCCTAACATGATTGCTCCACTTATTCCCATTACGGCTAATATTTTCTTGTTCATCTAAAGGATCCTCCCAATTACTATTTTGCTTACAAACCAAGTCTAATCGGAAGTTCTAAAAGCAATCTAAATAAAGTATTAAATAATTCTTAAATCTTATAAGAAAAGCGGAAGCAGCTTGGTAGCGACGTATGAACTTATTAGCACACTGACTGAGATAAAGGAAACACGAAGTGTGGTCTTCACTTCGATGTTGACTTATCGTAGGGAAGTGGGCGGAAGTTCACTAGTCGCTGGGCGCTGCAGCTAGACAAGAAAAGCGGAAGCGGCTTGGTAGTAAAATCGGCTTTTGGATTTTACCTCAGGGGCGATCCTTTATAAAAACAAAACAAGCAGGGTATGCCTCTAGGCCCCTGCTTGTTTTAAATATTATGTTATGACTAAGATGATTTTTCACTTTGAAATAGAGGAGTATCATAAATTTCAAGTGATGTTATGCTTTGATTTCATTCTGTTGATTTCTTAGGTGTAAGTCTCGATGCTATCTAGTTGCTATCTAAGTGCTATCTCGATGCTTGTTTCATGATGTGTCGTGATGTGTCTTGCTGTTTCGAAGTTGTTGTTCTTGTTGTTAACTTGATGTCCAATCGGTGTCATTCTTGCTGATTTCTAGGTTGTATTCTTGGTTGTAGTTCTTGATGTAATCTTGATGATTTTCTGGTTGTATTTCTAATTGTTGTTGTTCTGGTTGCTCGCTTGATGTTTTCTTAAGATAGTTTTTCATGTTGTTTTTTCTGTGAAATCATGAGAAGAATAAGCCTTTTAATCTTTAAAATACTATTTTCCTCTATGTTTTTAATATACTCCCTATAATAAATATTGACAATGTTTTCTATGTGTATTTCACATTTATTCCACAACTGAAAAGTATTAATTTTTTAATAATTAAGTGTTTTCTCTTTTTCACCCTTCTCTTTTAAGAAGGCTCTTTTCTCAAACTTTGTTGCTTTTTAAGAGAAAAACAAAGTATTTTAACTACGTTTAGTCAGTAAAACAGCCAACATGTATGAGAAAAGAGCTCGCGAATTTACTTTCAAACTGCAAAATAGTTGTTGACACGTTAAAATCGGGTTTAAGATTTTAACAACAATCTTTACGAACACAGCCTTTAAGAAAACGGAAAATATATCTTATAATTCGTTGTTTTTGTCAAAAGATTCAATATAGTCAACTACCCCCACTGAGGTGAAACGCTTCAGTGGGGGCTTGAGTTAGAATCCTAGGTCTTCTCGTCTATTTCTAGACAGTTTGACGCTCTAGAATTCATGCCACTTTACAATGACACCCCAAGAGAGTTTTAGGTCGGTACTAGCGGCGAACTACCGTTTTCCCACTTGCACCCTCCCTACTAAGAGTTAAGGTTCCCCTAATGAATACGGCGAAGTTATAGCCTTGCGAACTATATACTACAAGCCCCGACACAAACGTGTCGAATACACTTGGATGGTTGACACACCCAATATATGCCATGCGCTAGGCAACGACTTTACGTTTTTGGTTTCTTAATTTAATCGGATTTTCGATTTTCAAAAAAGCTGGAAATTCTACAACTCCTGATTTTCTCAAGATGTTTAAAGAACCGTTAATATCTGCATGAATCTGCTTACCATTTCCACAACGGTACGTCCCACGAGTAAGACGTTTGCCATTAAAAGAATAAGTCTTTTTATCCTCTTTTGACCAAATAGGGATTTCGTCTCGATCTAGGAAACTTGCCTTAGATGTGTAGCTTTCCTCTTGCTTTACAAAGCGCATTCCTTCTTTCAAACATTTGTTTTCAATAGCAGCGATAAGCCTTGCAAACGGAATTTGGACAAAATGTTGATTGTTCTTTTTGCCCATATTAGACTCTTGCTTCCATCCAGCGTTATAACCGACAACGAAGGTGTCAATGTTGAGTTCCTTTCCTTTTTTGAAAAGCAAGCCTACGGTTTGTGAGATATATCCATTGATTTGTCTTTCACGTTTCATCCAAAGTTTAGCTTGGTTTTTTGTAACGACACGTTTGGAAATACCATTCTCGATATTTTTTTGTTGAAGTTTACTGATTTCTTTATTGAAATATCGATTTAGCGATTTCAAAGCAAGTCCATCAATTAACAAGGCATCTCCATTGTTTGTTGCACAACTCATAAGAATATCCACACCAATATCAATACTCAAAGCGTTTAGGCTTGTCGTTGGCTGTTTCTTCATTTGAGCTACTTGCACTTCAATAGTGTAATGCACCTCAAAGAACCGACCCTTTTGCTTGGGTACGATTTCGATATAGGGAATTTTCTTATTTAACAAATTTTTAGGCATTCGGACTTTTATGGCACCAAATCGCTTCTTGAAGTCTCTATTCATCGGAATTGTCCAGTATCCGTTCTTACCTACCTTCGGTACTTGGAAAATTTCAATGATTCTCTTTGCCTCCTTATGTAGATATTTCGGGAATTTCGGACGACCTGTAAACTTCTCTGGATTCTCTTTCCAAGATTCAAGTGCTTTAAAAAAGCTGTTCACTTCTTCAAGTAGTGAACGGCGAATTGCCTGAACAGAATTAGACTGAACACTCCAGTAGTTAACATCAGCTTTCATGGCTGCATCAATTTCCTCGATAGTGGCATTTCTATTATTCTCACGAAAACATTTCTTAATCTTGTATAGACCAACATTTCTCAGTGCTTTTGTACTATGCGTCATTCTTTTTAGCACTTTGAATTCTTTAGCCGTAAGGCTTTTTCCTCCAAGATTTTGAACCTGGGTAAAGCGTTGAATGTTTTCCATTTTCTTTTTCTTGCGGAGTACCTTGATTGGTTTTTTCCGAGACATTGTTTTCACAACCTTTCTCAATGAGAAATATTAATATCTATAGTTATATTATATAATAGGATCCAAAATTAATCGAATATTTGTTCGGTAAAAACAAAATATTATATGAACATTTAAAGGCTTCTGACATCGGCAGACGGCAATTCAACTCCACCTGAATTGTTGGGCTTTGCCCGTAACACAACTCAGATGGAGTCTTCTTGCCGGAAATGATAAAATAATATAGATATAAATTGAGGATTGCAGATAGAAATGACCAGCAGTGCAGAGTTTTAAGCCACTGTTTGTGAACATCTGAGTCAGTATGTGAGGGAGCGCGGGAGAGGTTCCGTTTTATCGGTGAAAGATTCAAGTTTAGCACCCGGCCTGAAAAATAGACGGAGGAATTCCGCTTAATTCGTGATTAGCCTAAAAAATGGCGTAAATAGACGGACAAATTCCGCCTATTGATTCGAAAAACGTTAATATAGAGGGTTTTTCTTTGCATAACCGGAAAACCGAGACTGTCGATTAACTCATTTAACCTTTTAGAAAACGAAGATTCCAACTATTTTTTGCTTAAAAAGATATAAAAAGCTGTAAAAAGTAGCTTAAAAAGCAAATATTTGGTCGCTATTTCATTAAATTGGGGTTGCTGAATTTCACTTGCCTAATTAATCGACAGTCTCAAATCTCCGCTTATTTCTCCCGAAAAGAGCTCTATTCTGCATTTAACCGGAAAATCTCCGCTTATTCCCCTTCTGCCGGTTATTTAATTTGCTTAACTTACTAAATTTACTTAATTAAGGAAATAACTTCGAATTTATATGGGATTTGCAAAAGAAAACAAGAGGTGAAAAAATGGAATACCAGCTGCATCCTTTAGCTGATAATGGCATCATAATTGACTTAGGAACAGGAATACAAGAAACAACTATGCAAAAAATCCAAACCATTACAGCTTGTTTGGATGAGCGTTCCTATCCGTGGATGATCGAATATGTTCCAGCATTCACCACAATTACAATTTATTATGATCCTTTAACAGCAATAGCCAATCAACCAGGGACTCTTCCCTATGATGTTGTTTTAAATCAAATAAACACCTTACTAATCAAATTAAGCAACAGTCCATTGGTACAACCAAGTGTCATTTCAATTCCCGTATGTTATGGTGGTGACCTCGGTCCTGATTTACCATTTGTTGCATTATATAACGGTTTATCCACCCAGGAAGTAATCGAAATCCATTCCAAAGCTGAGTATCTTGTTTATATGATTGGATTCGCCCCTGGGTTCCCATATATTGGGGGGATGTCAGAAAAAATAAATGTACCCAGAAAAAATACACCGCGTCTCAAAATCCCTTCAGGTTCAGTTGGGATTGCTGGGAGCCAAACAGGAATATATCCTATTGAAACTCCCGGAGGTTGGCAATTAATTGGCAGAACTCCCCTCAACCTTTTTACACCTAGCAAAAAATCACCCAGCCTACTCCAGGCCGGCGATAAAATAAAATTTACACCAATCAGCCTAAATGAATTTACCAATTGGGAGGATCACAAAAAATGATTACCATTCTTAAACCCGGCCTCCTCACAACAATCCAAGATTTAGGTAGATACGGTTTTCAAAAAAATGGCATGATCGCTAGTGGGGCAATGGACCCGCTCGCCCACCGGATTGCCAACATACTAGTTGGAAATGACGAAACCGACCCGACCTTGGAAATAACCTTGTTGGGTCCAACAATTGAATTTCAACAAGACGCACTCATCGCCATTTGCGGAGGAGACCTTTCCCCGAAAATCGGTGAAAAACCGGTTAAACTGTGGCGGCCGCTTTTTATAAAAAAAGGGACCATTCTCCACTTCACCTCCTGTAAAACAGGGTGTCGTGCCTATCTCGCAGTTGCCGGCAGCTTTAAAATCCCTTCTATCATGAATAGCTACTCAACCTATTTACGCGCAGGAATCGGCGGCTATAATGGTCGGGCATTAACAAAAGGTGACCAAATCAACCTTGGTCCCAAGTCTCAGCTTTCATCGAGGATCCTTTCCTCTTTTTCTGAAAAAAATAACCCTAGCAATATAAGCAATGCTGGGTGGACAATTAGCAAAGCTATCATTCCTAGCTATCGCCCTAAACCAATCATTCGAGTGATGCAAGGTAGACAATATCATCTTTTCAAAAAGTATAGCCAAACCAAGTTCTTTACTGAGCAGTATAAAATAACACCACAATCAGATCGGATGGGGTATCGCCTTAACGGTCCCACCTTGGCTCTTATTCAAGAGGAAGAAATGATTTCCGAAGCGGTGACATTTGGAACCATTCAAGTTCCTGGAGATGGTCAACCTATTATTCTATTAGCTGACCGACAAACTACAGGAGGTTATCCAAAAATTGCCCAAATTGCCACCGTTGATTTACCATTAATCGCCCAAGCTAAACCTGGGGATTCTATTTCATTTATGGAAATAACCCAACAAGAGGCCCAGCTTCTATACTTATCAAGAGAAAAAAGTATTAGGCAACTTAAACAAGGAATCACTTGGAAATACAGATAAAACTTTAAACCCGTAAAATTGGGATAAATGTAAGGAGGAAATATTTTGCATATAGTTGATCTTAATTGTGATATGGGCGAAAGCTTTGGCGCCTATAAAATGGGGAATGACGAAGAAATTCTAGAATTTGTGACCTCGGCCAATATCGCCTGTGGGTTTCATGCCGGCGATCCGGCAACGATGAGAAAAACAGTTCGCTTGGCGCTGGAAAAGAACGTTGGCATCGGTGTCCATCCTGGACTCCAAGATCTTGCCGGTTTCGGAAGGAAAAATATTGATATTGCACCGATGGAAGCATATAATCTCGTAGTTTACCAAATTGGCGCCTTGCAGGCCTTTGTTAAATCCGAAGGCGGGGTCCTCCAGCATGTTAAACCTCATGGTGCCCTGTTCAATATGGCAGCCAAAAATGCTCCCTTAGCAGAAGCCATTGCTGAAGCTGTTTACAAAGTCGATCCCGAGCTCATACTATTTGGGTTAGCCGGTAGTGAGCTTGTAAAGGCTGGAAAAAGGCTTGGTCTTCATTCTGCTAGTGAAGTTTTTTCCGACCGGTCTTATCAGCATGATGGTTCCTTAACCTCGCGAACCGAGGCTAATGCTCTGATTAAGGACCATCACTCGGCAGTAACTCAGGTAATCCGGATGGTAAAGGAAGGTAAGGTCGCCTCTGTTCAAGGAATCGATGTCTCGATTAAAGCAGATTCAATCTGTATCCACGGCGACGGCGAAAAGGCCTTAGAATACGCCCAATCAATTTCCTTGGCATTACAAGCATCCGGAATTAAGATTGCTAAGATAAGTGACTTTATTAAAAAATCTTAAAATCCAGCAACCCCAATTTTTAAGTAAAAATAGGGTAGGGAATCGCAATGATTCCCTACCCTTTTGAATTGCCTAAAAAATCTATTACCTGAATTTCACCAAAAACTTACTTCAATTATCGTTTTGAAAAAAGTGTTGTGGAACGAATTGATTGATTTACCGCCTCAGAAAACACTAGCCCAATAGCAATTGCACCTGAAATCATGGTAACTTTTGCTCCAATGGCTACAGCTGTATTGTAATCATTTTCTACAAAATGGCGCATAGCATCATAAGCCATACCTCCAGGTACTAAAGGTATGATTCCAGCTACACTAAAAATGATTACCGGCTTTTTATAACGTTTAGCAAAAACCTGACTTATGACTGCGATTGTAAACGAGGCGATCAAAGAAGCAAATACTGCATCAAAACCCTCATTTGTCAGCAGGATATAAACCGTCCAACCAAACATACCAACAAGTCCACATTTGATCAGTGATTCCCTTGGTATATTAAATATGACCCCAAACGCAGCGGTGGCAATAAAACTAGTAACAAGCTGTTCAATAATCATGAATTAATGTCCTTTCTATTTTATAAAAATACAGACAAAATGACGGCTATTCCCGAACCAATGGCAAATGAGGTCAATAACGCCTCTGCCCCTTTTGACAACCCCGACACTAAGTGACCTGCCATTAAATCTCGGACGGCATTGGTGAGTAGTAGTCCTGGCACTAGAGGCATTACCGAGCCAATGATAATTTTATCAAGCTCTTGACCAATCCCCATTTTCACGGATAAAAAGGCGATTAATCCAATAAAAAAGGCAGCCAGGAACTCTGAGAAAAATTTAATCGGAACTACTTTATGGAAATAAACTACACTGAAATAGCCGATTCCACCTGAAATCATTGCTGGAACAACATCAGGCCATCCTCCTTTAAACATGATTAAAAAACAACCGCTAGCTACAGCTGATGCAAGGATTCGGGCAATAAACGAAAAAGAAAAATCCGAAGCTTCAATCGCCTTCAGCATGCTAAAGGCTTCTTTACTATCCAATTCATTATTGCTAATCTGTCGAGAAATACTATTGACCAATGTTACCTTCTTCAAATCGGTAGTCCGATCCATTATTCTAATTAGCTTTGTTTTGGTAGGCTCACCGTCCTCAACTGAAAAAATAATTCCGGTTGGTGTAACATAGCTTTGAGTCTCATTAACCCCTAGGGACTTGGCTATTCGTATCATTGTATCCTCAACCCGATACGTTTCAGCCCCGCTCTGTAACATTATTTTCCCCGCAAGAAGGCAAACATCCATTATTTCATATGTTTCAATTTTTGTTATTTCCATCTATTTCTCTCCAAAATAATATAATTTCACAATAATATTAGTTTAACTGAATTTGCGTAGTAGAACAACATTCTCTTGTTCTTTAAAATGAACAATTCACTTAGGCTAACCCAAGGAAATCTGATGAGGCAAACTCTTAATTATATCATAATATCGAAATAAATTATACAACGTAAAGCCATCCGAACTGGCATGGATGGCTTTGTAAAACGCTAATGCTGATACTTGCGAAATCTGCTAAAGAAGCTAACCAAGTTTATAAATCACCATTAATAGCGCACTACTATTAAATTAAATAATCCCTTGTTCTTTCCACTGATCCAGTTGCAAATCGGAGGCATTCAATAATTCTTTTAATATTTCATTATTATGCTCTCCCAAGTTCGGTGGAGGAGTTTGAGACTGTTGAAGACCTTGATATTGTCCATTTTGTGGAGCTTGTGAACCTTGTCCATGTAAAACAACCTGAGCTTGAGTTGGTACCATAGATGAGCTTAATAAATCTCCATGCATGCTTATTTGCTCATCCCCCCATTCAGCATTGTACACTAGGCCATTTGCATGATCTTTTATTTCACCAACCTCCAATACTGGAGCCAGGCAACAATCTACCTTTCGGCTAAAATCTGTCCACTCTGCTAATGACTTTTGGTTAAATAGTTCTCTAACCTCTAGATAAACCGCATTACTTTCCGTCGCTTTAGAAAAATGAGCGGCTTCCCAGTCGAGCCGATCAACAGCTCTACAAAAATTCTGCCAAAACTTAGGTTCCAAGGCCCCTAAACTAACATATCTGTCATCCTTTGTTTTATAAATCCGATAGGAGATAATCGTTCCATTTAGGACAGATAGACCATTTTGGTAGCCCGTATCGCCAGCTACGATGACATGATTTCCCATTAACGAGGTCATCACATCTGTAATTGAAATCGAATGATAACTTCCCTTTCCAGTTAAACCTTTAGACACGAGTCCAGCTAAAATTCTTTCATTTGCGGCAAACGAACCATAATAATCAGCAAAGGTAATTGAAGGATGAGTAGGTTCGCCAGTAGGACCCTTTAATTGAGCAAGAACACCGCTAAGAGCTAAATAATTTATATCATGGCTCCCTAACTTGCTTAAACTCCCTTGTTGTCCGTAACCAGAAATCGAACAGTAGACGATATCCTGCTTTATTTTTTTCACAGCTTCATAACCTAAACCTAGTTTTTCCATTACCCCGGGTCGAAAGCTTTCTATAATAACATCTGCCTTTTCTATTAATTGGGTGGCGATTTCTTTACCTTCTGGTTTTTTTAAGTTAATAGTGATGCTTTTCTTGCCACGATTCATTGCCCGGTATACTGGACCCACCTTACCCAATTCATTTCCTGTCGTCCGCGCAGGATCTCCAGCTAAAGATTCAATTTTAATTATTTCCGCACCGAGCTCCGCTAATCTAAGGGTTGCAAACGGACCTGGAATATAATTAGAAAAGTCTAGCACTCTCACTCCTGATAACATTATCGGTTCCTCCCTTTCAATACCTCATCATTTTGGATATTATTGGTTTTTAATAGACATAAATATATTGTAACTCAAAACATCGCCCTTTTCAGAATATTTAAAAAATAATTACAAACACACAAATACCCGTTGTAATTTTACCAACGGGCTTTCCTTATCTTTTTAAAAAATTTCTATCAGTTTTAGGCGAGAGTACCCCTTCCTCAAGGAATGTGTAGGGCGAAGCC
>CALCRD010000509.1 GCA_937894355.1 uncultured Bacillus sp. | reverse complement strand
AAAACTATGGAATTTTAACTTGCAACTTTCGGGAAAAAGGTCTTGCAAAAAACAGACAATGGCGATAATGTGGGAAGAAACTAGGATAGAGAGCCATTTTTTCGCTGTAGGCGCAGAAATTCCCACGTCCCTTGCAAGCTCCTCGTAGACAACCGGCTTTGCTGTGCGAGCCGCTACTGCCGTAAGAAAATTATAAAAGGACATTTCATCGCCAACTTGCGTTAAATCTCTTATGTCGCGCTGCAGAAAGGTATTTACATAAGAATAATAATAGGTTTCCCAATCAAGATCTCGATTGGCATACATGGCAGGCATGGAACCTTTGAAGATCCGAGCATAAATTTCATTTAGTGATTGCTTTTGTACCTCTTCAATCCGCTTTATTAGCCGCTGGGAATCTGTGGTAAAGGGAACAGATGGCACCCCATTTATCTCGCTGGAGGAAAGTCCCAGGAGATTTACAATTCCAACACGCCCTGCTAAACTCTCACTCACGTCCTTCATCAACCGGAAAACCTGTGAGCCGGTCAGCCAAAAGTCGCCATAGTGTTTAGATTTGTCTACGCTCATTTTGATGTAAGGAAGCAGCTCCGTTGCATATTGGATTTCATCTATCAATACCGGTGGAGTGTATCTTTGCATGAATAGTGCAGGATCGGTTTTGGCAAGGAAACGAACTTCCGGATCATCTAAAGTGACGTATTTACGGTTCTCGTCCGCGAGATACTGGAGTAGTGTTGTTTTCCCTACCTGACGCGGGCCAGTCACCAAAAGAACGGGAAAGGTTTTTGATATTTTGATTATCGGCTCCTCTAAGGCTCTTTTAATATACATTTTTTCACCTCTCTGTTTTATACTGTTTAAAAACACAAAAAGGAGATGCCTCGTCAAATCCAAACTGCATTTTTAGTATAGACGAAAACGTAAAGATTGTCAAAATGTCAGCCTGGATATAAAGGAAAATTGGCTGGTAAGGGTTTTCGAACAGTGATGGAAATTTATCTTGCATTTTCTGTGTACACGTGGTATGATAAGTTATACAAATCATACCGAACTAACTTAACGTATATTTAGGAGGAATTTAACTATGAAAGGCCCGGAGGGCAAACATGCTTGGACTGCAAAAGTAGGAGAAAAAGGACAGATCGTTATCCCAAAAGAAGCCCGGGATATCTTTGGGATAGCGCCTGGTGATACCCTACTTCTCCTTGGCGACGAAGAACAGGGCATAGCCATTGTGAAAGGTAGTAAATTTGCAGAGCTATTCTCTCAGGTTTTGGGCTCGCAAGACAAGGAGAGTTGATGATGATAGCGATTCAAACAACTAATCTGACTAAGAAATTTAATACCCGAGTTGCTGTGGACTCCCTCAATCTTTCAATTGAAAAAGGTGAGCTTTTTGCGCTGCTCGGAGAAAACGGTGCTGGCAAAACAACAACAATAAAGATGCTCTGTTGTCTGACAGCCCCCACAGGTGGGGATGCTGTGCTTTTAGGTGATAGTATCATTCAAAATCCGACAGCTGTTAAGCAAAAAATCAATGTATCGCCACAGGAAACTGCAGTTGCTCCCAATCTTTCAGTTAAGGAAAACCTTGAACTGATAGCCGGGATATATGGCGGCGATAAGCAGAAGTCACATCTGAAAGCCGATGAAATGATGCGGGATTTTGGACTGACAGAGCGAGCAGGGGACAAAGCAAAAAACCTATCCGGAGGGATGCAACGCCGCTTGAGCATTGCCATGGCTCTGATCTCCGATCCCGAAATTCTTTTTCTCGACGAACCCACACTGGGGCTTGATGTCCGTGCTCGACGGGAACTGTGGAAAAAAATCAAAGAACTGAAAGGTAAAAAAACAATTGTTTTGACAACCCATTATCTTGAAGAGGCGGAGGCTTTAGCGGACAGAATTGCAATTATCCATGATGGCGCATTGCAAGCTCTGGGAACCGCCCAGTATTTAAGAGAATTAACAGGAACCAAAACCCTTGAGGATGCATTCCTTAAGTTGTCAGAAACGGAGGTATCCCAATGAGGCTTGCAGCATTTGCATCGCGAAATCGCAAGGAGATTTTAAGAGATCCCTTAAATATAGCTTTCGGTGTCGGGTTTCCTTTGGTTCTGTTATTTTTACTCTCAGCCATTCAAGCAAATGTTCCGGTCAGCTTATTTGAAATAGAACAGTTGACTCCTGGGATAGCGGTTTTTGGGCTTTCTTTTATTTCTTTATTTTCAGGGATGTTGATCGCCAAAGATAGAAGCAGCTCGTTTTTAACGAGACTCTTCGCATCACCCCTGTCTGCGTCTGATTACATTCTTGGATATGCTCTGCCTCTTTTGCCGATAGCAATTATGCAAAGTGCCATCTGCTTTCTTGCTGCTTTTTTCTTAGGATTGGCAATTAATGTAAAGATACTGGTTACCCTTATGGTTCTCATTCCCACGGCTATTCTTTATATGGGCTTCGGGTTACTGGCCGGAAGTTTGTTCAATGATAAACAAGTGGGCGGCATCTGCGGCGCGTTGTTGACCAATCTTAGCGCTTGGTTAAGTGGCACTTGGTTCGATTTAAATTTGGTTGGAGGTGCTTTCGAGAAAGTTGCAGAATTGCTCCCGTTTGTTCATGCAGTAGATGCGGCAAAGGCAGCCATTTCAGGTGAGTATTCTTCTGTTTTTCCACACCTCCTGTGGGTAATTGGATATGGGGTAGTTATCTTTACCCTTGCTGTGGTGGCTTTCAGAAAGAAGATGAAAGGTAAGTAGGGTAGGGCCTTTGTTAGGTTCAACCTGGAATCGGAAAGCATTTTGAGAAATGTCTTTTCAAGTCTTACGATCTGAGAGTTTTTTTATGTATCATCAAAACATAGCATAAGATTAATAGGCTCCAGTTGTTTCATTTTAGGAGAGTATATGCACTCAGCACGTGCAGGCAGGTATACAAGGTCTTCTTCACGGTGAGATGGCCTACAAAGCCTTTGAACAAGCTCCCTTACCGCTGAATCCACCAATTGAGATTGATGAATACAGTGAAGAGATGGCTTCTCAAATGTTAAAAGGCCACAGAAAATACAATACAGTCTTTCGGGATGTGAGAAAATTAGTTTCTCTTGGCATTCTAGAACAAACAACTCCACAAAAACGCAATCGCCGTTTTGTGTATAGGGAGTATCTTGAGATCCTTAATAGGGATATTCGACTTTAGAAAAGGATGCCTGCACCCGCGGGGTTTCCCGTGGTTGCAGGCATTCTCACTAATTGCGTAGTTGGGATTGCTGGAAAAAGCAGTTTTATGCGATCTGAGGCAATGATCAATTTTCTTCTGGGTCCACCAAAATTGCATGGGCTTTTTTTCGAAGCTCCAACAGAGCTGCTTCAGCTAAAGCCTTTTCTGTTAAGCGTAGTTCTTTTGCGGAACCTGTGTAGTTATAAATTTCTCTGGGATTTTAGGTATCAACTATGTTTTTTCAAGCGGCGTTTTCCTATTATTTTTCGAAAAAGCAAACCTATGCCTCAAACCCCGAATAAGTCAAAAACATCGGCTTCTTCCAAGATTCGCCTACTGGGCTTATCTGCGTTTTGTAGCATACTCTGCATTTTCTCTTCAATGGTTTTCTTAAGAAGCAACCGAAAATCAATATCGCGCAAGGTAAAGAACAACATGGGATCTTGATCGAAACGGGCTCCGATCCCATATAAAACCGCCGTCACATGCTTACACATGTAAGCCCAATCAGGGCAGCTGCAACTAAACTTAATTTCTTTGTTCGAGGGGAATAAGCCCTTACCCTTGAACGTGAAAAGCTCTTCTAGCTCTTGGGGAAATTTACCGGTGAGCAATTGCTCTAAATCCTTGATTTTGCGATCGCATAGCTCCACAACGCTATCTAACTGATTGGCGGAGAGGGGATTTATCGTAACCTTAACTTCGTAAGGTGCCCTCCTGCTCCCCTGGACCTGGGCAGTGACGGTGCCGGTTTCGATCTGCAAATCAAGTATCGCCCCATTGCGAATGTAACTGCGTCCTCTCGCCAAGCGATTCCCATAATCGGCATAGGACTCTAAATTTTTATTCCAAGCCTTGCCCCACCAGGTTGTGGCAATGGTCCGACCTTCGATCACAATGGGAGCGAGGTTGGGATTCTTTTTTCGGAGCTTTTCAAGCTGTTTGCGTGCTTTTTCTTTCTTCACGCTTACTGGAACATACTCGGGGTAACCGCTATAGCATGACATCACTTTTCACCTGCTACTGAGAGAGTAAATAATTTCATAAGCTCGTCATTATCCAACTCTGTAAGCCAACTTTCTCCCGAAGCGGCCAGGATATCCGTAGCGAGCTTAGTCTTTTCTTCGATCATCTGATCGATCTTTTCCTCAATGGTTCCAGTGGTAATGAACTTATGGACCAGAACATTCTTCTCTTGTCCGATTCGATAGGCCCGATCCGTTGCTTGATTTTCCACAGCAGGATTCCACCAGCGATCAAAATGGATCACATGATTGGCGGTGGTAAGGTTTAAACCTACGCCACCGGCTTTCAGCGATAAGACCATAAAAGGGACATACTCCGTGCCACAAAAACGTTCTATTAAAGCCGACCGCTTTTTAACGGGGGTCTGCCCGTGCAAGATCAAACCTTTTCGTTTAAAGATGGTTGTTAAGAAAGCGGCAAGAGGGTCGGTCATTTCCCTAAATTGGGTAAAAATCAAGGCCCGTTCGCGCTTTTCGGCTATTGTCTCACAGATTTCCCTAAGCCTTTCAAACTTTCCGCTATGTTGGGCCAGAAATCCTGCTGACCCAAGGTATTGATCGGGATGATTGCAGATTTGTTTGGCCTTCATGATACTGGCCAAAACCAGCCCCTTGCGTTCGATGCCTTCGGATGATTCCAATTTCGCTTCCAGTTCTTTGACTAGACCTTGATATAAGACCACCTGTTTTTTAGAGAGGGAGGTATAGGCCTTCAATTCAATTTTATCGGGGAGGTCAGCAATAATCGACTTATCAGTCTTCAGACGGCGTAAAATAAAGGGGCTGATCACCTGGCGTAGCTTAGAATAATCACCACCATTATCGCTTAGGTTTTTGGCTAGCTCCTTAAATTCCTTAGCGGAACCCAAAAGACCACCGTTGAGAAAATCAAATAAAGACCAAAGATCGGAGAGACGATTTTCAATGGGTGTACCCGTTAGAGCAATTTTGGCTTTCGCTTGAAGTTGCTTAATAGCTTTGGTTTGCTTAGTTCCGGGGTTTTTTATGGCCTGAGCTTCATCTAAAATAACCAAATCCCACTGCACCGATCGAAGCTCTTCAAGTCGCATAGCCAAACCATAAGTGGTGATCAATAGATCAGCCTTCAAGCTTGTTAGATCAAATTCATTTTTCGTGCTATAGATAGCTTGATACTTGATTTTAGGAGCAAACCTGGCAAGCTCCTTTTGCCAATTGCCCATCAAAGAGGCGGGAATGATCAAGAGGGCCTTGCCCTTAGTTGTCACTCGCATCTTTTCGAGGAGGGCAATGATTTGAACCGTTTTCCCCAGTCCCATATCATCGGCCAAACAAGCCCCAAGTCCCAAATCCTGCATGAGCTTAAGCCAATTTAGCCCTTCTTGTTGGTATTCCCGCAAGGTGGCTTTGAACGAAGAACCTAAGGCCACATTTTCAATCAAAATGGGCTTTGTTAGTTTGTCCATGATTTCCTTTAACCACTGACCGTTTGTGACTTCTAGCTCTACCGGATCAGCGGAAACATCTAGCATCTCGCCAAGATTCAACTGCAAACGCATAGCTTCGGCCATGGTGTAGCCGCCGGTTTGAGCCAGCTGTTTGGCCTTCTCATAGGCGGCTAAGGTAGCTTGTAGCCTTTCCTGATCTACTTCAACCCACTTGCCCTTGATAAAAGACAACCCTGAAGTCTCAGCCAAGAGCGACTGTAGTTCTTCCGTGGTGATTTTTTCATCCCCAAAATACAACTCAGGATTGAACTTAAGAAGGCTATTCATTCCCACTAAAGCGGGTTTTTGATTGCCGACGCTCACAGTGAGCCTCAAGCTGGCACTCTTTCGCTTCCACCAATCGGGAATCCTGCAAATAATACCGCTTTGCTCATAAAGAGGTACTTCCGTTAAGAAGTTATAAGCATCGTCGCTGGTGAATTTGAGGGGACTGAAGAGTTCACCGCTCTCTACCAATTCAGAGAGAAAAGCGCTTTGCTCAGCTGCGGTGCTCACGGTAGAAAGTAGCTTCAAAAGCAGGTCATCTTGGCCTTTGTATTCTAATAAAGCATTTTTCAAAGGTGTATGAGAAGCCTTTTTATCCTGAAGTTGGCCAGTGCTATAGGTGGCTAAAAAGGCGAAAGGATAAAGATTATCCGCTTTGTTTTCCACCAAATGAAAAAATACACGACCAAAAACGGTAAGCTTAGGGTTGTGCTCCAGTAGATAATCAGCGACTGTTCCTTGGTATGTTTGGATCTTTTGGGCAAATACTTGGGTCAAACGGGCGAAGGTAGCTTTAAGCCAGTCTACAGTAATGAATTCCATCCCAATAACAAAAGGAACTCTGGCCAGGATTGTCTCGAAATCTTCCTTCATGGGATCAATCTTGGTAATCTCCCTAGTATACTCTACATCCGCCTTCTGACTTAGACAGCTGATAAATCTTCTTGCCACAGCAGACAAAAAAAGTATAGACGGGGACCACTTATGATCAACGTCCAAAAAACCCAAGTGAAATAGCATCTCGTCGGGATCCTGTACATACCTTTGGAAGAGGTCTCGCTCGCTTTCGCTTGTTGGATCGTCCTTGGCTTGTTTGAGTAATGGATCGAAATCTAGGGCAAATCCGTTTTCGAAAAAAATAGCTATCAGCTTGTTGTTTTCCATAAATGTTCTTTTCATTCCTCCGTTAGCTTTGATTTTTGCAGCTGACTCGTTCGCTTTGCTGCATTGTGTTTTCTATGCTTTAATTTTTTCTGGGGTAGTTCCTTCTTACTGCAATATGCTGCTAGCTTTTCTGCAGTGAGATGATGGGTTTCTGGAACTATCTGAAACTTCTCCTTTGCGGTATATTTTGCTATGTAGTGGGTAAGATGGCCGCTGCTTGAGTTTCCTCTTACTTTGAGCTCTTCCTAACATGTACCATCGTTGTTCACTTTTTCCCAGATGACAGGGCGCACAGAGTGCGCTTTGGGAAGCACCATGGGGACAAAAAATTTTGTATGTACTCAGCTAACCTTGCAGCGAAGGGGGACCCTTGCTAAAGGTGTCGTTACATCTTTTTTGCTCAGTACTTCATTATTTTTTGGGACAGGTTTAGCAATCGCTTTAATGTGCAGTACGTCTGGTCATATTTCCCCTGCTCAAAAGTCTATTTGGCAAAGATGTGCCTGCCAATTTTAACAGTTATCGTTCTGGTTTGCATGTACTTGAGTCCTTCAGGGGAACAAATCGCGGGATTATAAAAGAAAATCGCGCCTCGTGACGGATCGTGGCCAGCTAGGGCTTCCTGAGCTGCCTTGAGACCACTTTCTGTTGGCGTTTGATTGATGGAACCATCCCGGACAGGTGAGAATTGGTTTGGTTGATAAATTACGGCTCGAATTGTATTGGGGAAAAGGGGACTCTTGATGCGATTGAGCACTACCCCGCCCACTGCTACTTGCCCTAAATAAGGCTCTCCTCTGGCCTCGGCGCTGATGAGCTGCGCCAACAGTAGCAGATCTTCATCAGCTTTTGGAGGCAGTGGCTCCGGCTCCGAGGGGCTTCTGTAGAGAGAGCCCAGATCGAACAAAATAGCTGCACTTACATTGGTATCCTTAAGGTTTGTCTCAAGTTGCACAACTAACCGGTAGTCGGGGATTTGAGGCAACTTTAATTCCAAACCAACAGCAAGCTCTGACGAAGATAATTGTTGGTCTTTCCAATTTAGCTCAAGTCCCATGTAGGGAACAAGGATTCCATCTTTATTAGCTCGGAGAAGTGGTGTAACCTTGACGCCGGAAATATCCCCCAGGGGCACGCTAGCATCCAGGCCCACCTTTGGCCCAAGCCAGGCTCTAGCTTTAAGTTCCGGGACCACTTCTTCGGGGCTAACTTTTGCACCTGCCAATAATTCTAAAGCGAAGCTATGGGAGCTCAAAAGCAATAGAAGCAGTAATATTAGGGGAATGTTCTTTTCTGTAATAGTATTGTTTTACCCCTTTTAAAATAGTTTCCTATAGATCTTCGCTAGAGAAGGCAAGACTCCTGCTATATAATCTGAAAAATCATGGTTTTTCAGGTTAAGTGAAATTGATTCTCTCACGAGTAAAGCAGCTGCATTATTGTATGATTATTTCCCGGCTCACAGAAACTGAATGCGACTCATCTCTCTACTGCTTGTCTCGCGCTCATATGTTCCACGTATCGTGCTTTCCCGTCTGCTTTATCCGGCTAGTAAGCTTAAAGGGCTAAAATGAGTTTATTTTATACAGCTAAATGTGAGGCTTATTTGAGGAAAAGGTGCGGGGAATCTTTCACTCTGGAAGTTACTTTTTTAATTCACCGATGAAATATTGTAGCAACGCTACAGTTGAAATAGATCAGATGACGTGTTATTCTAGAAGTGGGAAAAAAAGCAATATTAAGCACGCACTGGCATGTGTCTAAACGTAAATCATCATATTGTAGGGTTTGTTGAGATATAAAAAGCAGCCAATTATGCAGGTGTTTTGCTTGAAAAGCGTAGAATAGGTGCAAGGATGTTTAATGAAATCGTCAAAAAGCTTGCGGATGAAAAAATATATTGTTGAGAAAAGATAGCCTAACATATTCGTCTGTATGTTATTCTTAAGATATAATCCCTGGTTAATACATTTCTATAACTAATGATGAAGACGGCTTGAAATAATTGAAGTGTTATTCTTAGATGTCATGACAGGAATGATCCTTAATACGGGTGGAAATATGGCTTAAATATTAGAGTAGACATGTTACAGCCGGGTTAATTTAGGGAAAGAAGGTTGAAAAATGGATTTGCAGAAGTATTTAATCAAGGAATATATTATTGGAACAGCTCAAAAAATTCATGTGCCTCAGGGTGCGCTTGATATAATTGTAAGTCTTATGCCAAAGCTTGACGTAGATGAGGCAAATTGTATATATGAGCTTATGTCAAATAGTTTGACTATTGGCGAATCATTTGAGAGGTTGAAAAAGTTATCGGAAGGAAATGAGCATGGTGACTTGATGTGTGTCCTTATATATCTTGCAGCATCAGGCTATACTCATGAAAAATATAAAGAGCTCGGTATTTCAGATAAGATTTTTTACGATACAATGGATTGCCTTAGTGAAAAAATAATAACACATAGGAACCTGTATGGAACATGGGGCTATAAGCCTATATATTGGCCCAGTAATCATATAAACTGCTCCCTATTTAAGTGCGAAAGACTTGGATTTGAAATGCGTAAAAATTTAGGTGAGGATATCACTCACAACGGAAAGCCAATTATAAAACATGGCGATGATTACCTCGCTGTGCATATTTCGGATAACGAAAAGTTGACCCATGATTTATGTCAAAAATCATATCAAGTTGCGAGAAAATTTTTCAACACGTATTTTCCTGAATTCAAGCCACAATATTTTCACTGCGGTACATGGCTTTTAGATCCGGAGCTTAAAGCTTTACTTCCCGAAAACTCAAATATAGCCAAATTTCAAGCTGACTTCACAATTTACAATGCAAAAACTGATAATGCTGAGGTTTTATTTAGGCTCTTCGGAAAAGCTGATGATAATCTTGATAGCTATCCTAAAGATACCAGCCTTCGTAGAAACGTTATTGAACATTTTAAAGCAGGTAAAAACCTAGGTAGGGGCTTTGGATATATAAAATTCTAGTTTTAATGGTCCTTTGTTAAAAATTAGACTTTTAGATGGTCACACAATTATTTTTTTGCACGCATAGGGTAACTATTTGACCTCTTATCATAAAACCGTAATTGGAACAATGGTTAAGGATAAGAATACGAAAAACACCCGCGTCCCCCCGTGATAGGTAAGCCAATGAATACGCATTACTTTTGCACCGCACAATCGCGCAGCGGCTCAATGAGCATAAAGGCTTTGTGCAATGGGTATGGTATCATCTTTCAGCCTCCCTAACTGATTTGTTCATCCGTTTAACGCCATACTATATTTGCCGGTTTTTTCGGAGCCGAGCGCAGATATGTGACGGCGGGGTAGCCGAGAGCGAGGCGAACCACTATATTCTCGTTTTCTGCAAGTCCAAGCGATTTGCGCAGTGCCTCATTCTGATTGGCCGGTCGGGTGAACAACCCGACATAAAGCGTACCCGAGCCCAGCGCTTCGTCCATGAGTTCCATGCTCATGGACGCCAAGCAGGCGTTGGTGCTGTTCTCCGAAACGATAAGAATCACCGCGGGGGCACCATGAAACAGGAAACCCCGCTTCAGCTTATATTTGCCCATGTCCGGGCCGTCGGGCAATCCTGTCTGTTGTCCGAGTTCCTTATACTGCGCAATGATCTCGCCCTCAAGCTCGTCGATACCGTTTTGCACGACGATGTACCGCACATTCTGGAGGTTGCTGCCGCTTGGAGTTAACCGTCCGGCCTCGATGATCTTTTCAAGTTTTTCCCGCTCCACGGGTTTTCGCTGATACTGGCGAACGGAACGGCGCAGCTTCAAATGCGCTTTCAGGCTCTCCGCGTTGAGCGTACCGGACGATTCGCCTTTTTCCATAATTTCATCCTCAATGCCTTTCATCCGCACGGCGTTTGCCGGGCAAACGGCCAGGCAGTGGCCGCATTTCAGGCAGTCGTCGCTGAGGACAACCGCCTTGCTATCCTGTACCTCAAGGACATGGCGCAGACAGTCGGCGACGCATAAGCCGCAGCCGGTGCATTGATCCCGGTCGATCTTGATTTTGATCATAGATTCCATTGTGTATCGCTCCTTTATTTGCTCACGGAATGACCTTATCCGTGATGATTGTGGTTACTGTTTGCCCTTGCAATCATGATTGCCGAACTATTTTAACCGTTCTGATAACATATTATTACTCATTTATTGATTCCACTGAAAGTGTGTCACGTATTGCATTACCTTTCGTTAATGCAAACCGCTAACTTTCTAAGAG
>CALCRD010000508.1 GCA_937894355.1 uncultured Bacillus sp. | reverse complement strand
AAACCCGATTTTAACGTGGATATCAACTATTTTGTAGCTTGAAAGTTAATTTGCAAGCTCTTTTCTCATAAATGCTTGCTGTTTTACTGTCAAATTTCTTCATTTTCAGCTTAAAAAACAGCAATGTTTGAGAAAAGAGCCTTAATTTATATCAAAACCCTGTTGCATTTTTCATCATTCTTTATTGGTATTTAAAACAATGAATCAGTTATAAAAAAATTAAGGAGGCTCGCGAAATGAGAAACCCGCTTAAGATTGGTTTTACATTATTCCTTATTATCATGTTAACCCTTCCCTTAGTAGCTTGTAACATTTCCCGAAATGCTAACCAAGGGCTCCAGAAAATTAGAGTAGCCGAGGTAACCCGTTCTTTGTTTTATGCCCCGCAATATGTCGCTATTGCTGAAGGCTTTTTTGAAGAAGAAGGGTTGGAAATTGAGCTTACTACCACATTTGGTGGTGATAAAACGATGACAACTTTGTTATCAAATGGTGCTGATATTGCTCTGGTCGGCTCGGAAACGTCGATTTATGTGTATGGTCAAGGTGCAAATGATCCGGTGATTAATTTTGCGCAGTTGACTCAAACGGATGGTACCTTTCTTGTCGCCCGAAAGAAAATAGACAATTTTAGTTGGGATATGTTAATTGGCTCTACGTTCTTGGGTCAACGTAAGGGTGGCATGCCGCAAATGGTTGGCGAATTCGTGCTGAATATGCATGGAATCAATCCGCACCAAGATTTAGACTTAATTCAAAATATCGACTTCGCAAATATTGCCAGTGCTTTTGCTTCGGGGACAGGTGATTATGTCCAGTTGTTTGAGCCTCAGGCAAGTTTGTTTGAAAAAGAAGGCAAAGGGTATATTGTGGCTTCCTTCGGCAATGAATCTGGTCACGTTCCTTACACGACCTTCATGACCAAACAAAGCTATTTAGACGAAAATAAAGAAACAATAGAAAAATTCACGAGAGCGATTTACAAAGCGCAACAATGGGTCGACTCTCATAGTGCCGAAGAAATTGCGGCTTCGATTCAAGATTTCTTCCCAGACATTGACCAAGAAATCCTAACGATGTCGATTGAACGCTATAAAAACCAAGGTTCATTTGCCACTAATCCCATCTTAGACGAAAAAGAATGGAATAACCTGCTAAATATCATGGATCAAGCTGGCGAACTCCCAAAACGAGTCTCCCATAAAACATTGGTTAATACCGAAATAGCTGAAGATGTTACCGATTAGCTTTATGGCAAAAAAGTATACTGAGGAGGAGGCAACCGATGGATTTTTTGAAAATTAATAGCGTTCACCACACCTATTTTACTAAAAGATCAGCAACTACTGCCCTCTTCGATATTTCACTTGAGGTTGAGGAGGGGGAGTTTGTCTCCTTCCTTGGACCAAGTGGTTGTGGGAAAACAACCTTACTGTCGATTATTGCCGGCTTAATTCAGCCAACCACCGGAACTGTTTCTCTTGAAAATAAACCGGTAACAACGGAGCAAAGTAAAATAGGCTATATGCTGCAACAGGATTATTTGTTTCCTTGGAAAACGATTCGCGACAATATCTTACTTGGTCTAAAATTAACCAACAGCCTTAGTCCAAAGAATCAAGCTTATGCTTTAAATTTGCTGGAGCAAATGGGGCTGAAGAAGGTTGAAAACCAGTTCCCGAGGCAATTATCTGGCGGGATGCGCCAACGAGTTGCCCTTGTTCGAACGCTAGCAACAGAACCCAAGCTTCTCATGCTTGACGAGCCTTTTTCCGCTTTGGATTATCAAACCAAGCTGAAACTGGAAAATTTAGTCTCACACACCCTAACAAGCTTTGGAAAAACAGCCATTTTAGTTACCCATGACATCGGTGAGGCCATCTCAATGAGTGACAGAATTTTTTTACTATCAGCACAACCAGGCCGGCTTTATAAAACATTCATTGTTCCAAATGAACTCCGCTGTATTGCTCCTTTTCATGCCCGAAATCACCCTGCCTTCCCGGCCTTGTTTCAAACTATATGGAAGGAACTGGAATCTCTTGAACAAACAACAGCCGAACACGACAGTACTACATGAAAACTATCTCCGCTCCTTAAAACGTGAAAAATGGTTAGTCCGATTTTATCAGCTGGTTATTTTCGTCGCTTTTTTCTCAGGCTGGGAATTAGCCAGTCGAAAATTTTGGATTGATCCGTTAATCTTTAGCTCACCCACCAAGATTTATCATTTATTTATTACAAAATCCTTGGATGGCACCTTAATAACCCACTTGGGGGTCACGCTAACAGAGACGGTGATGGGGTTCATTCTCGGAACACTTCTTGGAACCATATTAGCATCTTTGCTGTGGTGGTCCCCATTCTTTTCCAAAATTAGTGACCCCTATTTAGTCATCCTAAACGCCATGCCCAAGGTTGCACTTGGTCCCATTCTCATCGTCGCTTTAGGCCCGGGCTTTTCTTCTATTATTGCCATGGGCACCCTTGTTTCTGTCATTATCACCACCATCGTCGTTTACACAGCCTTTAAAGAAGTCGACCCTAACTATCTAAAGGTTTTGCAAACTTTAGGTGCAACCCGGCTGCAAAGCTTTAAAGAAGCCATTTTACCTGCTTCATTTCCGACGATTATCTCTTCGTTAAAAGTAAATGTCGGTCTATCCTGGGTTGGAGTCATCGTCGGTGAATTCCTTGTGTCGGCTAAAGGACTCGGCTATATGATTATTTACGGCTTTCAAGTGTTTAATTTTACCTTGGTGCTCCTATCCCTACTGATCATCGCTATGTTTGCAACCTTGATGTACCAGCTCGTATCCCTATTAGAAACCAAACTCATCAAACATGACCAATGAAACAGCAAGCTCGTGGCTACCGCCTTAAGGTGTGCGAAGTATCTGAAGCGGAAATCAACTACCGAGTTTACCATAGCTTTTTGTAAAAAAAATAACGACAAGGAGCTTAGTCCTGTCGTTATTTTTTATTTTGCTTTTGCATTTCGTTTATAAATTCAAGACTCCTGGCTACTACATTATCTTTCATAATAAAACTGTATTTATCCTGAAACCGGGCTTCAAGAATATTTCCCGCTTCAAACACTGGTCCATCAGTCTCCATATAGTCATTCTTGGCAATCACTCGCTTGACAGTACCATAAAAAATCGACTTCACAAACGATTCTTGTCCGTTGGAAACCTGATACTCACCAATGGGAATTATTGACCCAAGCTCAGCACCCGTCTCTTCATACACTTCTCTTCGCGCAGCTTGCTCAGGGGTTTCTCCCTGCTCCATTTTTCCTCCAGGGAATTCCCAACCCCGTTCTTTATGTATAGTCAATAACCACTTATTCTGGTAACGACAAATCACGAGAACATGGACACTTTTTGTTGGAAAGGCATTTTCCTGAAAGGCCAGTTGAACTTTACAACCATTTTCATCAATAAATTGTTCCACTTTTCATTCCCCCGGCTTTTGTTCTCTCTGTCCTATTTTACAACAGATTCCTGCAAAAGCGGGAGATTTGATTTAGGAAAGCTCCGGTAGAATCCCCATCGAGCGAATATGCTCCTTGGCTGCCTCATCTCCTAATTCGAAAATCATACGGTAGACTTGTAGTAGGGCTTCATCGTATGCATCATTTTCCCGGTCATAGTGATATTGAACGTAGGGGACATGAGCCCTGAAAAAACTTTGCCAATCAGTTGAATAGCTTTGATCAAAGTATTCCCGCAGCTTAATAATTTGCTGGTCTGTCGCTTCGATTTGAAAATTCCATGGCGAGGCATCACTAGTTTGCATGATTTCACCCTTACCCACGGAAATAAAATATGTCCTTTTTCCAGATTCCATCCTTTTCATCCCCTTTTCCACTTCTTTCTTATCGTTTCCCACATTGAGGCTCAAATTATTCAATTTAGCTTGCAGAAGCCATAGTGAAAAGGAAATTTTTTTCAATTTGAACGACTTTATTAACACACTAGTCTGATTTTGGGGTAAACTAAAAATATATTCGGATGGGGAAAAATAAATCTTTCCACAAGAGGGATTTAATAAGAATGACCAACATAAGATGTTTATACAAACAAAGACGATTGTAACGGAGGTGAAACAATGAAGTTAGTGGATGAACTGTTTGAAATGTACCGTAACAAGCTATCCGGAGACGACGAGGATATCGATATGCTTGCATTTGCTGTTTTAGAGGAAATGAATAGGGATGACCTAATCCAATTAATAAATGACCTTTCAACTCAGGAATTATATAGTTTAATCGGCGTATATTTGATCGAAACTCTCAAGGAAAAATTTGCGCAAGAAGAATATGGACAACACCGTCCACAACCAACATCCGTTCGAAATATTCATTAAAATACTACATAACTAATAATAAGTTGGCACCCAGTTGCCAACTTTTTTCTTTGAACTTGGCTGTTTTAAACTGGGCCGTTGAACTGGTCGTTGAACTGGTCGTTGATTTCCGCATCAGGTCGCTCGCGCACCTTAGGGGCGGGCGGTAAGCCTCCTCGGCGCTTGCGCCTGTGGGGTCTTACCTGTCCCGCTACTTCCCGCAGGAGTCTCGCATATCCGATCCAATCAACTAAGTTCGAAAAAACCACCATTGTGGTTCTTCCCTAAACATATTTTTTCTCAATGGTGTGAATATTGTGATAAAATAACAGTGAGTCAAGGAGGGGAAGTTAATGAAGGTTGTAATGGTGATTGCAGTAGTTATTGTGTTTGTGGTGCTTTTATTGGCAGTTTTAACAACTTCTAAAGCCTATACTTATAAACATACGATTGATCCAATTGATGATATTCCTAACGCTGATAACAGCGATGAGCCAAAAAAAATCGGAACTGACGATTAATGTCAGTCCCGATTTTTTTTGGTTCTGTGAAACTGGTCTGTTGATTTCCGTTCCAGGCACTTCGCTTTCCGCAGGCTCACCCGTGAGCCTCCTTCGGTCGTTCCTTCCTTCGGAGTCTCACTCAGCTAGTGCTTCCTGCAGGAGTCTGCGTGCCTTCCACTCCAATCAACAGGAGTTATTAAATCAACACTGATCATTAACACAGCCAACAAAGTTGTTTAAGCGAATACTTCTTTGAGTTTGTTTTTATCTTGCTCTAGCCAGAATTTCATTAACTTTCTGGCACCTTCTAAATCATGAAGTTTTGCTTGGCCGCACTGGCATTCATTTGCTGCTGGTACTTCCGGAATTGTAATCGCTTCTTTCATCGTATCCTCAAGTAAATCAATGATTTCTTCCACTGTTGGTTCTCCACTTACCACTAAATAAAATCCAGTTTGGCAACCCATTGGGGAAATATCTATGATATCGAAATGGTCGTATTTGGCAACATGCTTGCGGATATTATAAGCAACCAAATGCTCTAAAGAATGAAGACCCGCTGGATCCATAGACTCTTTATTTGGTTGAGAAAAACGAAGATCAAATTTATTAACAACACCGTCGCTTCCCACTTTATGGACACCACAGTGCCTTACATACGGGGCTACAACAGCATTATGATCTAATTCAAAGCTTTCTACTGAAGGCATATTATCACTCCTATTAGTTTGTATCTTTCATCATAACTTAAATTCCCACTTATTTCATTTGAATCAATAGACATCTTTCTTAAATTCTTCCCATAACCGAATGAATATTTTAGACGATGACGGAAATTTGTGCTATCGTTATCCTCAATAAATGTTTTACCTGAAAGGATGCTCATTAATGCTATCAAAAATGATGATGAAAATCATCCGTTTTTATCAAATTGTAATATCTCCGTTAAAACCGCCAACCTGCCGCTTTTATCCAACCTGTTCCCATTACGGATTAGAAGCCGTAAAACGGTTCGGAGCTCTAAAAGGTGGCTGGTTAACTATAAAAAGAATTTTAAAATGTCATCCGCTTCATCCAGGTGGATTTGACTACGTACCCGAAGAATGGCCTGACAAGAAAAAACACCATCACCATTAGATTTTACTATAGGCCATATCCATTCTCGACCAAATCGAGTTTTCCAGTATTTGGGTCCATTACTAATCCATGAACAGCGACATCTTTTGGCATCAGAGGATGTCTTCTTACAACCCCGACACTATGGGATACACTTTCAGTCACATTATCAAAACCTTTTAGCCAATCTGAAACATCAATCCCCGAGAATGAAAGTGTATCAATTGTCTCTTCTTTTATTCCCCGCTGCTTCATCTTAGCAACGATTGGATCGGCTTTCATCCCCATCATCCCACAATCATAATGACCGATAATAAAAACTTCATCCGCTTGTAATTCATACACAGCTACTAATATACTACGCATAACACTCCCAAAAGGGTGCATTACAAGTGCTCCAGCATCCTTAACGATTTTTACATCCCCATTGCCGATATTTAGTGCTTTAGGCAACAATTCCAGAAGTCTCGTATCCATACAGGTTAAAATAACCATTTTCTTATTAGGAAATTTTGTTGTTAAATACTCCTCGTATTTCTTTTCTTCCACAAATTTTCCGTTAAAATCAATAATCTCATCTAGTAATTTCAATTTCAAATTGTTTCTCTCCTATATGTCGTTTTATGTCTATATTAATAGAATACAAATATTTAAGCAATTCGACAATTATTAGCCTTGCTTTTTCAGCAAATATTTTGTAATATACTAAAGTATAAATCGTAATGATTACGGATTAGAAGTTTTATAGTTTTAGTAAAAAGAGGCCAAATGATTGGAGATGTCTTACTCCAATCAAACAAGCTGTCTCGTCAAGAAAGAAAAGGTGATTTTTGTGAAAAAAGCTTTGTTTTTATTTTTTACCATTTTCCTTGTTTTTAGTATTTTTTTAACTGGTTGTGGAAAAAGTCCGACAACCCAAGAGGAAAATAACAAATTAACTGTATATACAACTGTGTACCCTCTTCAATATTTTACAGAGAAAATCGGTGGGGATTATGTAAAAGTTGAAACAATCTATCCTCCTGGAGCGGATGAACATACATTCGATCCATCTCAAAAGGATATGATCAAACTTGTCGATGCAGACCTTTTTTTCTATATTGGTTTAGGCTTAGAAGGTTTTGTTGATAAAGCCAAGAAAACTTCAAAAAATGGCAACGTCGAAATGATTGCTACTGCCGAACAGATCTCTTTAGAGCTCGAAGAAGAAGAAAAGGCACTTATTGAAGAAGAGGAACATGAATCTCATGATGAATCTCACGATGGCCATGATCATTCTATTGACCCACATGTATGGCTTGACCCAATTTACGCTCAAGAAATAGCAGCATCAATTAAAGATGCTTTAATTAAAAAAGTGCCCGAAAACAAAGGCCTTTTTGAACAAAATTACCAAGAAATTGTTGAGGAATTAGAGACTCTTGATCAATCCTTTAAAAATACAATTCAAACAGCGAAGCACAAAGAAATCATTGTTTCCCATGCTGCCTATGGATATTGGGAAAAACGATATGGGCTAGAACAAATCAGTGTTTCTGGTTTATCTACCACCAATGAGCCATCACAAAAAAAATTAGAACAAATCATTTCAATTGCCGAACAGCATAATATTAAATACATTTTCTTCGAACAAAATGTAACATCTAAGCTTACGGAAATTATTCAAAAAGAAGTTGGAGCAAAACCGCTTATTCTGCATAACCTAGCTGTTTTAACCACAAAAGATATTGAAAATAAGGAAACTTATTTTACTATTATGGATAAAAACATAAAAGCATTAAAAAAGGCTTTAACTAATTAAAAACGAAACAATCAGTTAGCGACCGCTATTTAAGAAAACCTCCTTCTCCAGGAGGTTTTTTTGATCGATGATTCATCATTTTTCCAAGTATAGCGCAATCGGAATTATCAAATTATAAGCTTGTATCGTATCCCAAATGAAGGAGTGACCTTTCATGGCTAAAGACGTTTTGTGTGATGTGAAAAACTGTCAATTTTGGGAAAGAGGCAATGCCTGTGGCGCTGACCAAATTTATGTAGTCAGTCAAACTGGTGAATTTGCTGATACAAGTGAAGGTACAGATTGTAAAACCTTTATCCCAAGTAATGAATACTCTTAAAATGCAGGAACTCACAGTGTTGTGAGTAATTATTCTTTAACGAGCTCCAGAAGCCCACAACGACTTCTGGAGCAATCTTTTTTAGAGTGGCAAACCCTTTCTTTCAAAAATTATTGCCGATTAGAAGGCAATTTTCTCTGTATAAAGAATGGATTGTTCAAGACTTCTCTTATTAATAGAAAAACCAATTCCCGCGCCCTCTGGTACGTTTATTTGCCCGTTTTTAACAAGTACTTCTGGACTTGTGATATCTTCTTGCCAATACCGGCTTGATGATGAAATATCACCTGGAATTGTAAATCCAGGCAATGACGCCAGTGCAATATTATGAGCCCTAGAAATACCAAATTCGAGCATCCCACCACACCATACAG
Organism: uncultured Bacillus sp.; assembly: GCA_937894355.1. Lineage (GTDB taxonomy): Bacteria > Bacillota > Bacilli > Bacillales > Cytobacillaceae > Bacillus_BU. Next base: position 2,668 of record CALCRD010000508.1, on the reverse strand, counting down.
CCACATTATTTTGCAGAGCTAAATCATGGATTTGTTTTGCCGTCTTAAGACCTCCAACTCGGCCAATCTTCACATTAATAACTCGACAGCTTCCTAATTCAATTGCCTGTCTAGCATCCGCCAATGTGACAATGCTTTCGTCTAAGCAGATTGGAGTTTGGATTTGTTTTTGCAATTTAGCATGATCAACGATATCATCGTGTGCCAAGGGCTGTTCAATCATCAACAGTCCAAATTCATCAAGTGCTTTCAATCGATCAATATCAGATAAAGTATAAGCTGAGTTTGCATCTGCCATGATTGGTAAATCGGGAAATTGTGAACGAATTCCAGCAATTATCCTTATATCTTGCTCAGGACTGATTTTTATCTTTACCCGCTGATAACCATCATTAAGATAAGAGTCTATTTGTCGCAGTGCCTCATCAATAGAGCTTGTCCCCACGACAACACCCGATAAAATTTTCGTCTGGGTTCCTCCTAATAATTTGGAAAGTGATACTTCATTCGTTTTAGCAAATAAATCCCATATTGCTGTTTCCAATCCTGCTTTAGCCATTTGGTTGCGTTTATACTTGTCAAACAGCGGTGTAACTTCATCAGGATGGGTGATGGGCGTTTTTTTTACCAAAGGGATTAAGAAGTCCTTTAATATATGAAAACAGGTTTTTACCGTTTCTTCGGTATACCAAGGAGACGAGAATGCTACAACCTCACCATAGCCCTTGACTCCTTGATCATCGATGACTTCGACAATAATCGCTTCTCGATCACTCACTGTTTCCAAATGGGTCGTAAACGGCTGCTTTAATCGCTTGGAGATAACATACAAGTTAATTGATTTTATATTAATCATTGACCTGATTCCCTTTCCAGCAAATCGCGAAGATCTCTTCTTAATAATTTATTTGCTGCATTCCGCGGCAGTTGATTTGTGAAAAATATTTTCTTTGGAATTTTATATTTTGCTAATTTTTGTTGGCAATAGTGAGAGATATCCGCTTCAGTAATAAGATTGCCACCATCAGTAACGACAAAAGCAATTGGAACTTGGCCCCACTTTTCATCGTCTACCCCGATTACACCCGCATCGCTAATTTGAGAATGTGCGAGCAAAACTCCTTCTATTTCTGCAGGATAAATATTCTCGCCTCCAGAAATAATTAAATCGGCCCGACGGTCAAGGACATACAGGAACCCTTCTTCATCAACATAGCCGATATCGCCAGTATGTAACCAGCCATTTCGGATTCTTTCTGCCGTTTCCTGCTCGCGAAATAAATACCCTGAGGTAACATTCGGTCCTTTGACAACAATCTCGCCTTCTTGTTTGGCTTTAAGCTCCTGGCCATCATTGTCGACAATTTTCAATTGAGCTGGAAATAATGGCTTACCCGCTGAGCCTAATTTATTTAAACAATCCTCAGGTGACAAAGTCACAATTTGCGAGGAGGTTTCAGTCATTCCGTATGTTTGAAAAACCGGAATCCCTTTTAGTTTACATTCCTCTAAAAGCGCTAACGACGCCGGACCTCCTCCAAGCAGCATACAACGAAAATATGATGATATCGTTCTGTTTCCCAGCTCCCGTACGAGCCTAGTAAGGATAGTTGAGACAACCGACATAATCGTCACATTGTACTTCTCAATATCATCGATTACCTTTTGTTCCTGAAATCCATCATGGAGAACAACCGGTATTCCATAAACTAAGCTTTTGATTAAAATTGAATAGCCACTTATATGAAAAAGCGGCACCGTACATAACCAGCAGTCCCCATCAGCTAAACCAAGGTTCAATACCGACCCTATTGCACTCCACCAATGGTTTCCATAAGATTGTTTAACCCCTTTAGGGAACCCTGTGGTACCCGATGTATACATAATCGTACAAATATCATCAAGGTCAAATTCCTCGAGAATGGCCGTAGAGGTTGCTGGAGCAGTTTTTGCCTTGTTTGAGGTTTTAGCTGTTTTGACTGTTTGGGCTAGTTGCTCCTTAGTAATAATTGAACAGGAGGCCTGGTTCGCTTTAACATTAATAATTTTTGGTAACAGGGCGTCCTCCGTAATCAGGACTTTACATTTAGAATCAAGCAACTGCCAAGCTAATTCATCCTCTGTTAGACGGATATTTAATATAACAGCGCTTGCCCCAATCATTTGCAAAGCATAAAGATAGATAACCGTATCAGGATGATTCTTCAATAAAACACCGATATAATCACCTCTTTTGATGGAAAGCGAGCATAGCCGTTCAGCTATTTTCTGAGTCTTTGCATATACTTCTTGAAAAGTATACGATTGATTTTCAAAGTAGATGGCCGTTCTTGAAGGTGAGAGGAAAGCGCGCTTTTTTAACCAGTTTGGAATCTGTTGTGTCACGATTTAATCACCTGCTTGCTTTAATTGATCCAAATTTCGCTCAAAACAGATTTAGAGCGGAAATTTACGGTTTTTTATGAAAAAAACTCTCTAAATCCTTTAATTGTTCTTGTATTCGTGGGGCTAGGCTATGTTTTGTTAGGATAAAGTTGCTTTTTTTTGAGAGATTTGAATGGCTTTTTTGAATTTCTGACGACTTTCCACCAAAATTGTTTTGAATTTCTTTATGAATGTCCGACTTTTTGTTATGAATGTCCAACTTTTTGCTACATATGTCCGACTT
>CALCRD010000507.1 GCA_937894355.1 uncultured Bacillus sp. | reverse complement strand
TAATCACCAATTAAGCGGAATCCCTCCGTCTATTTATTAAATCTGGTGCTTAATCTAACCACCCAACCGATATGAGCGGTTCCCCATGATTCCAGGTGAAGAAATCAGCAACTTTTTGTCGACTAGTTGAGAAGGAACCTTGCGCTTAACACTATTCCAAACTGAAAACTTTACGCTTAACGGACAAAAAAAAGCCAGGGTAGCCTGACTTTTATATTTTTACTATTTTTTTTCAGCTTGTTCTTTTTGTTCACGTTGTTCTTTGAGAACAACTTTTCTTGATAAATTTACACGGCCTTGTTTATCAATTTCGGTAACTTTAACAAGAATCTCATCACCAATAGCTACAACATCTTCAACTTTGCCAATACGCTCTTCGGCAAGCTCAGAAATATGAACAAGTCCATCTTTTCCAGTGAAGACTTCAACAAAACAACCAAATTTTTCAATGCGCTTTACTTTACCTAGATACATTTCGCCTACTTTAACTTCGCGAACGATATCTTCGATAATTTTCTTCGCTTTTTGGTTCATTTCTTGATTGATTGAAGAAATGAAAACTGTACCATCTTGCTCGATATCAATTTTTACGCCAGTCTCTTCAATAATTTTGTTGATTTGTTTTCCACTTGGTCCGATAACATCACGGATTTTATCCGGATTAATGGCCATAGTTAAGATTTTTGGAGCATATTGAGATAGTTCTTCTTTAGGCTTATTAAGCGTTCTTAACATAGACTCTAAAATATGCATCCGGCCTTTTTTAGCTTGTTGTAGGGCTTCTTCTAAAATCTCACGAGATAGACCATCTATTTTAATATCCATTTGTAGTGCTGTTACACCTTTAGCTGTTCCAGCAACTTTAAAGTCCATATCACCTAAATGATCTTCCATACCTTGGATATCAGTTAAAATTGTGTAGTGCTCGCCAGACTTTACAAGACCCATGGCAATACCAGCTACTGGTGCTTTAATTGGCACCCCTGCATCCATCATCGCCAGCGTACTTGCGCAAATACTTGCTTGTGAAGTTGAACCATTTGATTCTAATACTTCTGAAACAAGACGGATGGTATATGGGAAATCTTTATCGTTAGGAATAATTGGTTCTAATGCACGTTCACCTAAAGCACCATGGCCGATTTCACGGCGTCCTGGTCCACGCATTGGTCCAGTTTCACCAACACTGAAATTAGGGAAGTTATAATGGTGCATAAATCGTTTTTCTTCTTCAAGACCTAGTCCATCTAATATTTGAACGTCACCCATTGCACCTAATGTACAAATGCTAAGCGCTTGAGTTTGTCCACGTGTAAACAATCCAGATCCGTGAGTACGTGGTAAAATAGCAACTTCTGAAGAAAGAGGTCTAATTTCATCTGGATTACGACCATCTGGACGAACCTTTTCAACTGTAATTAAACGACGAACCTCGCCTTTTACCATTTTATCAAGAATTTGTTTCACTTGTTTAAGCTTGTCTGCATCTGCTGCTTCTGCTTCAAACTTAGCCAAAACTTGATCCTTTACAACCTTAATTGCTGCTTCACGAGCATGTTTTTCTTGAACTTGGATAGCAGGAATCATTTCTGCTTCACAAAGCCCGCGAATTTCAGTTTCAAGTTCTTGATCTAGTTCAAATAGAGGAATGACTCGTTTCTCTTTGCCCATTTCAGCAGCGATTTCCTCTTGGAAAGCGATCAAACGTTTAATTTCCTCATGACCGTACATAATCGCTTCAAGCATCACTTCTTCGGGAACCTCGTTGGCACCAGCTTCTACCATGTTAATCGCATATTTTGTTCCGGCAACTGATAAATGCATATCGCTTTTTTCAGCTTGGTCAACTGTTGGGTTAGTAACAAACTCGCCATTCACACGACCGACGATAACTCCAGCAATTGGGCCTTCAAATGGAATATCGGATACACATAATGCAAGTGAAGAACCGAACATTGCTGCCATTTCAGATGAACAATCTTGATCCACACTCATAACAATACTAACAACTTGAACATCATTGCGGAAACCATCAGCAAATAATGGACGAATTGGGCGGTCAATTAAACGGCTCGCTAATATAGCTTTTTCGCTTGGACGACCCTCACGTTTAATAAAACCTCCAGGGATTTTACCAACCGCATATAAACGTTCCTCATAGTTCACGGTTAGAGGAAAGAAATCCAATGGTTTTGGTTCTTTTGATGCTGTTGCTGTGCTTAATACTACTGTATCTCCATAACGGATTAGTGCAGCTCCATTTGCCTGTTTTGCTAACTGGCCAACTTCAACCGATAATTTACGGCCTGCCCAATCTATGGAAAAGACACGCTTTTCTTGTTCCATTCTTTTTTACCCCTCTCTTCCTGTATCACTATCCAATGCAGTGATATCTAGGACAATCTATTCACTTTTATAAAAAACCTATGGGCATATATGTCTAGCTCCAGCGCCTAGTGGACTTATGATCAGTGCATGCGCCTCAAGCTTTCCTTACTATTATGTTCAATTTGATTAACGTTTAAAAATAATCATAGAATTATGTATGAATTACAGTTATCTCCAATACAACTCTCAAACAACTTTCTCGTCGATAAAGGAAAAACTTTATTATATAGATATTATAATTCAAATATAATAAAAAAGCGGGAAAAAATCCCGCTTCTGTTGACTATCGACGTAGACCAAGTCTAGTGATTAACTCACGGTAACGTGAAACATCATTGTTACGTAAGTAAGTTAAAAGATTACGACGTTTACCAACCATTTTCAAAAGACCGCGACGTGAGTGGTGATCTTTTTTGTGAGTACGTAAATGTCCATTCAAAGTGTTAATCTGCTCTGTAAGGACAGCGATTTGAACTTCTGGAGAACCTGTATCGGTGTCATGAGTTCTGAAATCAGCGATGATTTCGTTTTTACGCTCTTGAGATATTGCCATCCTGTTCACCTCCTATTAATAAATCCCCTGTTACTGAGCAAGCGTCGGTGACTCGACTTGCCAAGCAAAGGTTCACAATACGTTAATTAGAATACAACTTTTTCTGACAAAAAGCAAGTCTAAAAATGATTAGCCTCAAAATATAAAAGAGCTTGCCTTTTATCTTTCTCGATTTGTGTCACTAACTGTTCGATTCCGGCAAATTTTCGCTCTGAACGTATCCATTTATGCCATTCAACTGTTACCTTTTGCCCGTAAATATCACTTGCGAAATCAAAGATATTAACCTCTATAGAAGGTTTTAGATTATTTTCATCGTAAAAAGTTGGTTTTACACCAAGATTACAAACTCCATGATACCATTTCTCTTTCACTTTGATGCGAACAGCATATACTCCTGAAGGCGGAAGTAAGTAATCTTCATTCCCTTCAACGTTTGCAGTCGGAAATCCAATTGTTCGGCCGCGCTTATCACCATGAACAACGATTCCAGAAGTGAAATAAACTCCGCCTAATAGCTTCGGAAGGCTTTCCATATTACCTGACTTAATCGCTGACCGAATAAGAGTAGAACTTACCTTCTCATCACCTTGGGAATATTTTGGAACAACCGTATACTGAAACTGGTTGCGCGAATGGAAAGGAATGGTCTCCATATTCCCTTTTCCCATCCTACCATAAGAAAAATCAAAGCCTGCAACCATATGAACCACATTAAAATTAATGATATATTGATCTACAAACTCTTGAGGTAACAAATTAGCAAAGTCTGGAGTGAATTGAACGACAAATAAGAAATCAATGCCTAAATTTGCTATAAGCTCCACTTTCGCTGGCAAAGGAGTGATGTATTCAGCGTGCTGAATACTTTTACCTAAAACAACTGATGGATGGGGATCAAACGTCATGACCGCACTTTTCCAACCATTCTTTTCGGCTATTTTTTTTGCTTTATTTATCACATGTTGATGGCCTAAATGAACACCATCAAAATAACCAAGAGCCATTGCCATTTCAGGAAAATCAGCTCGTTCGTATTGAGGGGGGTATTCTATTTTAATTACTTCCACGCTACTACTCACCTTTTCTAAAACATGTCTTCATCCTAAAACATCATTTCGCAATACTTTTTCCGGCTTCATTAGTCCCAATTTTTCTGGATGGGCTCGGTAAATTGCTAAAGCCTTTCCATCCTCTGATTCTATTACAACCGATTCTGTTAAGTCTTGCAGATGTTCTGGTATAGGCAATACTGCTCCGTTTTTAACCTTCTCTGCTAATTTATCATTAATTACTATTTTCGGCAAATAAGAAACAGCGTCCTCTAGTGGTCTTAATATAGTAGAGAAAGTGCCTTCCGCTACCATTTCTTCTATTTGACTAAAAGTTACACAATCACTAATCGAGAATGAGGCCGCCTGAATTCTTGAGAGCATAGACATATGTGCCGGGAAACCAAAATATTCTCCCATCATTACAGCTAATGTTCTTATATAAGTCCCTTTACTACAAGCCACTCTAAAGCGAAATTGAATAGTATCCCCAGTGAATACATCTCGATCATCAAGGAGTTCAAGAGAATAGATTGTAACAGTTCTAGAAGGCCGCTCAATAACGATTCCTTGTCTGGCATATTCGTATAACCGTTTTCCATTAACTTTTACTGCAGAATACATTGGCGGAGTTTGCACAATGTCACCTGTTAAAGACTGCAACATGGCCAGTATTTCTTCTCGAGTAAAGCTTCGTTCAACTTTCTTTTCTGAAACAATTTCCCCTGTAGCGTCCTCGGTTGTTGTGGCGATACCGATGGTCACTTCTCCCTCATAGGATTTTCCGGCATTTGTTATGTATTCAGCCACTTTTGTTGCCCTTCCAAGACAAATAGGCAAAACGCCATCAACCTCAGGATCTAGGGTTCCTGTATGACCAATTCTTTTCATTTTTAATATTTTTCGTAATTTGAATACACAATCATGTGATGTCATTCCCTTTGGTTTAAAGAGCGGCAAGATTCCTTCCACTTTAACACCTCTTCTGTTTAATTGCAGATTAATATGCTTTTGATTTCATTCTCTTTATTTGAAAGGCTCTGTTAGGCTAGGCTGTTGATTTCCGTTCCAGGCACGACCGGAGGAGGCTCACTCAGCTCGTGCTCCCGCAGGAGTCTGCGTGCCCGGAACGAGGATCAACAGGTTGTTAAATATCAACAATGGTCTTTAACACAGCTATTTGAAAAAAGACTGACTCAAAACGCAGTCAGTCTTTTTCTACTTCTATTTGAAGAATTCGGTCATTGGTTATTCTTCGTCCATTTGATTCTGGTTCTGCTTTTCTTCTTTGTGAATTTCATGTAGTAATGTATCAATTCGATTACCATAATCGATTGATTTATCAAATTCAAAAATGATTTCAGGAGTTTTTCTAAGACGAATGCGTTGGCCAATTTCTGACCTGATAAAGCCTTTTGCCTTAGCTAAGCCTTTTAACGTATTCTCTCTTTGCTCCTCTCCGCCTAGGACGGAAATAAATACTTTTGCCTGTTGGAGGTCGCCAGTTACTTCAACACCGGTAACGGTAACGAAACCGATTCTAGGATCCTTTATTTTTTTACCAATAATGTCTCCAAGCTCTTTCTTCATTTGTTCTCCAACGCGATTTGCTCTAAGGCTCATCTCTTTCTCACCTCTTTACTCAAAAAGCGTAAGGCACCTAGATATCTGCTGATAACCCCAGCTTGGGGCGCCGGGCGTAAACATGATTAAAGCCATTCAACGTCAGTGATGGTTCGTTCAATTTCTGGAAACGAATCAATTAGCTTTAATGCATTTTGCAGCTCTTTTTCAGCTGCTACCTTAGCAGAAGCCACGGTAACAATCGCAATTTTTACTCGTTGCCATGTATCTTGATAATCTACTTCGGCAACAGATATATTATATCTTTGTTTGAGTCTTGTTAGAATCCGTTGCAGTACAGCCCTTTTTTCCTTCAATGAATGCGAATCATAAATCAGGCATTCACAAGTTGCCAGGCCAACTATCATTAACGTTCCACTTCTTCCATAATATATGCCTCAATAACGTCCGCTTCTTTAAGATCGTTATAGTTTTTAATGGTAATTCCACACTCGTATCCTTTTGCTACTTCTTTAGCATCATCCTTGAATCGTTTCAGGTCGCCGATTTCACCTTCAAATATGACAACCCCATCGCGGATTACCCGGATACCACTATCTCTGGTAATTTTACCCTCAGTAACATATGAACCAGCAATTGTACCGATTTTAGAAACTTTGAAAGTTTGACGGACTTCTGCTTGACCAATTATTTTTTCTTGGAATTCAGGGTCCAGCATTCCTTTCATAGCTGCCTCAATTTCTTCAATTACTTTATATATGATTCGATGTAAGCGAACATCCACTTTCTCTGCATCAGCAGCGCGTTTGGCATTCACATCTGGACGAACATTAAAACCAATAACGATTGCATTTGATGCTGCTGCTAATGAAATATCCGATTCGTTAATAGCTCCGACTGCGGAATGGATAATTTTGATATTAACGCCTTCAACATCAATCTTTTGCAATGAAGCAGCAAGTGCTTCTGCAGAACCTTGTACATCAGACTTGATGACAATGTTTAGCTCTTTCATTTCGCCTTGTTTCAAATGTTCAAATAAAGACTCAAGACTAACACGTGATTTTTCTCCACGCGAAGCTTGAAGCGCTAATGATGCACGAGCTTCCCCAACTTGACGGGCAGTTTTTTCATCATCAAATACAACAAAGCGATCACCAGCTTGTGGCACATCATTTAACCCAGTAATTTCAACTGGAGTAGATGGTCCAGCATCTTTTACACGGCGGCCTTTATCATTTACCATCGCCCGGACGCGACCAAATGTATAACCAACAACGATTGGATCACCAATCTTTAATGTTCCATTTTGCACTAATAAAGTAGCTACAGATCCGCGGCCTTTATCAAGTTGAGCTTCGATAACAGTACCGATTGCTTTACGGTTTGGATTTGCTTTGTATTCTTCTACTTCACTTACAAGTAAAATCATTTCCAGCAAGCTATCAATTCCATCACCTTGTTTAGCGGAAATCGGAACAAAAATCGTTTCTCCACCCCATGCTTCAGGAACAAGACCATGGTCACTTAATTCTTGCATCACGCGGTCAGGGTTTGCAGCTGGTTTATCCATTTTGTTGACTGCAACAATAATTGGTACTTCCGCAGCTTTCGCATGGTTAATTGCTTCAATTGTTTGAGGCATAACACCATCATCAGCAGCAACAACTAGGATTGTGATATCGGTGATTTTAGCTCCACGAGCACGCATAGTCGTGAAGGCAGCATGTCCTGGTGTATCAAGGAAGGTAATTTTCTTACCATTGTCAACAACTTGGTAGGCTCCAATATGCTGTGTGATACCACCGGCTTCACCTTCAGTTACTTTTGTATGTCGAATCGAATCGAGCAAAGTTGTTTTACCATGGTCAACGTGACCCATGATGGTAACAACAGCAGGTCTTTCGACTAAATTAGCTTCTTCATCTTCAGTGAAGTAAACTTCTAAATCGGTTGTATCGATTTTAATCTCTTCTTCAACCTCAACACCGTACTCACTACAAATTAATTCAATTGCATCTTTATCAAGTTCAACATTAATTGTAGCCATAACACCTAACATAAAGAGCTTTTTAATCACTTCTGATGGCTCGCGATAAAGCTTTTTAGCAAGCTCTGCTACTGTTAAAGACTCGCTGAAAACAATTTTCGCTGGTAATTCTCTTTCCTTCCTTTTCGGAGGAGGAGCTTGATGTGTTTGTTGAGTATGTTGCTGTTGTTTCCCTCTGTTACCTTGGTTTCTATTACGATTGTAATTGTTATTGTTATTGCCTTTTGTTTTATTATTAGTAAACGTTTTTTGCGGCTTTGCTGGTGCTGGTTTTTTCAAATCAGAAGTCTTTTCCGGCGTATTAGGTTTTACAGGTGCAGCAGTATTTTTTTTATTTTCCAAAGAATTATCCTTTGCATGTTGCGTTTTATTTGTATTTGTACCTGTACTTGGTTTTTGAGATTGCGGTCTATTTGTATTTGTACTTGTACTTGGTTTTTGAGATTGCGGTCTATTTGTATTTGTACTTGTACTTGGTTTTTGAGATTGCGGTTTATTTGTATTTGTACTTGTATTTGTACTTGTATTTGTACTTGTATTTGTACTTGTACTTGTACTTGTACTTGTACTTGGTTTTTGAGATTGCGGTTTATTTGTATTTTGGGTCATTTGTTGGTTTCCGATCTTTTGCGGTTGTTTTTGTTCTTTATTTTGCTTATAAATTCCTTCAAGCTTTTGAATCGTATCGTCTTCAATTGTTGCCATATGGTTTTTAACCTCGATATTCATATCTTTTAGTTTAGCGATTACATCTTTACTAGAAACGTTATACTTTTTTGCATATTCATAAACGCGAATTTTACTCATTCTTTCACCCCCGCTAAAATTAATCGAGCATCGTTAACAGTTTTTTGGCAAATCCATCGTCTAACACAGCTACCACTACGCGGGCCTCTTTACCTATGGCACCGCCTAACAAATACCGATTCTCTACTAACTTAACGGGAACGTGATAGTATTTACACTTATCGGTGATTTTCTTTGTTGTATTAGCGGATGCATCCGCAGATAATAAGACGAGTTTGGCTTTACCACTCCGAATTTCTTTTACAGATAACTCTTCACCTGAAATTAATTTTCGTGCTCGATTTGCTAAGCCAAGCAATGACATCCATGAAGCTCGATTCATTAAGGTAATCGTTTCTCCTTTTCGATTAGCTCTAATAACTCATCATATAAAGATTCCTCGATTGAAACTTGTAAATGATTCGCTAACGTATTTTTTTTCTTGGCCAAAACTACAGCTTCTTTTTCTTTAGAAAGATACGCACCACGTCCGGATTTTTTTCCGGATAAATCGATGGAAACTTCTCCTTCTTTAGTGCGAACGATGCGAACGAGTTCTTTTTTCGGTTTCATTTCACCGGTAGCAATGCATTTGCGCATCGGAACTTTTTTTTGTTTGTTCACTCATCATTCACCTCTTCTTAATCTAAATCATCTTCAAAATCAAAGTCGTCATTATCGTCCTCTTCAATGTAAGTTAACAACGCTTCTTCCTGAGGATAAATCCCTTTTTCTCTTGCTTCAGACTCCGACTTGATATCTATTTTCCAGCCAGTCAACTTCGCTGCTAGTCTAGCATTTTGTCCTCTTTTTCCTATAGCAAGTGAAAGCTGATAGTCAGGAACGATTACAGTTGTCGCTTTATCCGATTCATTTACCATTACATCTAGGACTTTTGATGGACTAAGAGCATTTGCAACGAAAACCATCGGATCATTTGACCATTTAACAATATCAATTTTTTCACCTTTTAATTCGTTAACAATTGCTTGTACTCGAGTTCCTTTTGGTCCAACACAAGATCCAACCGGATCCACTTCGTGATTATCTGAATGAACCGAGATTTTTGAACGGTCGCCAGCTTCACGAGCAACTGATTTAATTTCTACAGTACCATCGTAAATTTCTGGAACTTCAATTTCAAATAACCGCTTTAACAAACCTGGGTGTGTCCGAGACACAAATATTTGTGGTCCTTTTGTTGTCTTTTCGACCTTGGTGATAAAAACTTTAATTCGGTCATGAGGCTTATAATGTTCATTTGGCATTTGCTCATTTGCTGGTAAAATCGCTTCAATTTTCCCAAGACTAACATAAATAAATTTGGAATCTTGACGCTGAACAATACCGGTCATAATGTCTTCTTCGCGATCAATAAATTCCGAATAAATGATTCCACGTTCTGCTTCACGAACACGTTGCGTAACAACTTGTTTAGCAGTTTGGGCAGCAATTCTCCCGAAATCCTTCGGTGTAACTTCTAATTCCACAACATCTTCTACTTGATAATTCGGATTGATTTTTCGTGCATCCTCTAAAGAAATTTCTAACCGTGGGTCAAAGACCTCATCAACAACTTCTTTTCTAGCAAACACTAACATCGAGCCGTTTTCAAGATTTAAATCAATGCGTACATTTTGTGCTTGATTAAAGTTGCGGCGATATGCAGATACAAGTGCTGCCTCGATAGCGTCTATCAAAACATCACGAGTAATCCCTTTCTCTCTTTCAAGCAACGTTAGAGCATCTAATAATTCACTGCTCATTTGAGCGAATCCCCCTTTAATCTCAAAAAAGATCTCATTTTTTTTAGTAAAATAAATATATTATGCCAATTACCTATGATTGGTTTTTTCAGCTAGTTCTTACTAGGTAAAATTAGGAGAAAGAAACTGCTAACCGCGCACTTGCTATTTTCGCAAATGGAATGATAAAACTTTTTTTCCTAGTTTTGATCTTTACCTCGACTGTAACGGTTTCGCCATCGAATCCTGTTAAAATCCCTTCAAAGGCTTTTTCACCTTCAATTGGTTCATAGGTTTTAATAAATACATTTTTGCCGATTGCTTTTTCGTAATCTTTATCTTTCTTCAGAGGGCGCTCGGCACCAGGAGATGATACTTCCAAGAAATAATAATGTGGAATTGGATCAACTTCATCGAGCTTTTCGCTTAATTTTTCACTTACAATCCCACAATCTTCAATATCAACACCGGTTTCCTTATCAATAAATACACGAAGAAACCAGTCTTTTCCTTCTTTCACGTACTCAATATCTACTAGCTCTAACCCTATTTCATTAACGATTGGTATTACCATACCTTCTACTATTTCGGCCACTTTGCTCATTTGATCCCTCCTTTTTCATGGTCCTTGTACCCTCGTTAAATTAGAAAATGATTAAATAATTCACTATAAAACATGTGTACAAAACGAAAGAGCGGGTTTCCCCACTCTTGTTTGCGAGAGTATATCCTTAGTATTTCCAATAAAACTATACCATAACCAAATATTTAATGCAAATGGAACAATTACCAAACCTTAATCTGTCAAGGGATTTCGCTAGTCTTCCCTCTTCTGTAAATTAAAATAAAGACAATTGATTTTGATCAGGTAAATCGCCAAGACAACCATGATTATCAAGGAATTCCAAAATAGTTTTTGAGACTTTTCCCCGTTGCTGTAAGTCTTCCTTCGAAAGGAACTCACCATTTTCCCTTGACTTCACTATATTCTGAGCGGCATTTGTTCCAAGTCCAGGGATAGCATCGAATGGTGGTATTAACGTGTTTCCTTCTATTATAAATTCGTTTGCACTAGACTTGTAAAGATCAATTTTCGCAAAAGAGAAACCCCGTTCACACATTTCAAGTGCAAGCTCTAATACTGTTAATAAATTCTTTTCTTTGGTTGATATCTCTAGACCTTTGTTATTTAATTCATCAATACGTGCCTTGATTGATTGTGAACCTCTTACCATTGCATCAAGATCAAAGTCATCTGCTCTAACAGTAAAGTACGCTGCATAATAAAGCAGCGGTTGATGCACTTTAAAATATGCAATCCGGACAGCCATTAATACATAAGCAGCAGCATGCGCCTTAGGAAACATGTATTTTATTTTTTTACATGAGTCAATATACCATTCTGGAACTTGATTCTTGCGCATTTCTTCTTCCATCTCATCTGAGAGTCCTTTACCTTTTCGAACGGATTCCATAATTTTAAAAGCAAAGGATGGTTCAAGACCTTGATAAATTAAATAGACCATAATATCATCACGACAACCGATAACTTCACTTAAATTACATATCTTTTGATGAATCAGTTCTTGAGCATTTCCTAGCCACACGTCCGTTCCATGGGATAGACCGGAAATTTGCACGAGTTCTGAGAATGTTGTTGGCTTGGTATCCTCGAGCATTTGCCGAACAAATCGCGTTCCGAATTCTGGTATTCCAAGTGTACCCGTTTTACACATTATTTGTTCTTCTGTTACCCCAAGCGAGTCTGTTCCGCTAAAAATTTTCATAACCTCTGGATCATCGGTTGGAATCGTTTTCGGATCCATCCCACTCAAATCTTGTAGCATCCGGATAACAGTCGGATCATCATGCCCTAGAATATCGAGTTTTAGCACATTATCATGAATGGAATGAAAATCAAAATGAGTCGTTTTCCATTCTGAACCGGTATCATCCGCTGGAAATTGTATCGGTGAAAAATCATAAATATCCATATAATCAGGAACAACGATGATTCCACCCGGATGCTGACCGGTTGTTCGCTTTACACCAGTACAGCCGGAAACTAGGCGATCAACCTCTGCACCTCTTAGCTGTAGATTGTTATCATTTTGATAACCTCTAACATATCCATAGGCCGTTTTTTCGGCGACTGTTCCAATTGTTCCAGCCCGAAATACATAATCCTCACCAAACAATACCTTGGTATAGTTATGCGCCCTTGGTTGATATTCCCCGGAAAAATTCAAATCGATATCGGGAACTTTATCCCCTTTAAACCCTAAGAAAGTTTCAAACGGAATATCATGACCGTCTTTTTTATATTTGATGCCACATGTTGGGCAATCCTTATCTTTTAAATCAAACCCTGATCCAACTGAACCATCATTAAAGAACTCGGAATGCTTGCACTTTGGGCAAACATAATGTGGTGGTAACGGATTCACTTCGGTAATTTCGGTCATCGTCGCAACCAATGATGAACCCACCGATCCCCGTGAACCCACGAGATAACCATCATTCAGAGATTTTTTTACAAGTTTATGCGAAATAAGGTAAATAACTGCAAAACCATGGCCAATAATACTTTTTAATTCTTTTTCCAATCGTGCCTCAACGATTTCCGGAAGAATATCCCCATAAATGCTTCTAGCCATGGCATAGCTCATTTCACGCATTTCTTCATCCGCACCCTCAATTTTAGGCGTGTACAGATCATCTTTAATCGGTTTGATTGTGTCTATCATATCGGCAATTTTATTGGTGTTAGTCACCACTACCTCTTTTGCCTTTTCAGCTCCTAAAAAAGCAAAAGCATCTAGCATTTCATTTGTCGTCCTAAAATGGACATCTGGAAGTTTATGACGGTTTAATGGATTCGCCCCACCTTGTGAGCTTATCAAGATTTGGCGGTAGATTTTATCATTCTCATTTAAATAATGGACATTTCCAGTAGCGACTACCGGAATTTCAAGCTCATCTCCGAGTTTTACGATGTTCCCAATGATCTCCTCCATCGCCTTATCATCTCTAATAAGCTCCATTTCTATCAAATGAGCGTTAACCTGCTTTGGTTGGATTTCAAGAAAATCATAAAATTTTGCTTTTTCAATCACTTCTTCAGGTGCCTTCTGCATCATTCCTTCAAATACTTCACCTTTACTACAGCCAGAACCGACCAAGATTCCCTCTCGATATTTTTGTAGCTGTGATCGTGGGATTCTTGGAACCCGATAAAAGTAGTTAAGATGTGAAATAGAAACTAGCTTAAACATATTCTTTAACCCTGCCTGTGTTTGGGCAATAATGGTACAGTGGTATGGGCGAGCTCGTTGGTAGGCATTCCCTTTTCCCATATTATCATTTAACTGATCGTGATACTCAAGCTCGTTTTCAAGGGCATCCTGCAACATTTTCAACAGCAAGTATCCTGTTGCTTCGGCATCGTAAATCGCCCGGTGATGCTGAGTGAGTTCAATATCAAATTTCTTCGCTAGTGTATTGAGACGATGGTTTTTCATTGTTGGATAAAGAAACCTACCAAGTTCTAGTGTATCAATTACTGGGTTTGGTGCTTTTCCAATCCCGATTTTTTTATAGCCCACATTCAGAAATCCCATGTCAAACGTGGCATTATGGGCAACTAAAATGGCATCCTCCGCCCAGATATGAAATCTTTGAAGAACTTCCCCAACTTCCGGTGCATTCTCGACTAGGTCATCGGTAATTCCCGTAAGATTTATCGTTGTTGCCGAAAGTCGATGGTGCGGATTGGCGAAAGATTCGAACCGATCAATAATTTCCCCGTTGTGTATTTTTACAGCGGCAAGTTCAATAATCGTATCGTAAAAGGCCGATAGTCCTGTAGTTTCCACATCAAATACTACATAGGTTGCTTCGCTAAGCAACCGGTGGTCAACATTATAGGCAATAGGTACACCATCATCGACGAGATTGATCTCTACTCCATATAAGATTTTTATATCGTTTTTCTTTCCAGCACCAAATGCCTCTGGAAAGGATTGGGCAACGGCATGATCTGTAACAGCAATGGCTTTATGACCCCATTTTTTTGCTTGGGTAATCAGCCTACTTACATTGGTTACAGCATCCATTTGGCTCATCGGGGTATGCAGATGCAATTCCACCCGTTTTTCACCTTCAGGGGCAGTATCTTTTCGTTCATTAGGCTTTATTTCGTTAATATCATTTCCAATCATCACAAGATCACGAACAAAGGTGTCATTTTGGACACTTCCCCGTACCTTAAGCCACATACCCTTTTTTACTTGCTGGAACAGAACAGCATCCTCTTTATCTCTAGAGAACATTTTCACCATAATTGAGCTGGTATAATCGGTAATTTTGAAGGTTAGTAAGGTACGACCACTTCGTAATTCCCTTGTTTCGGCATCAAACACATAGCCTTGAACAGCAACACGGCGTTCTTCTTCGGTAATTTCTTCTAATCTACGAAATTCCGCATCACCTTTTATCGTTAAGCCAATTGTAAGAGGTCCTTGATGGCTACTATCCCCACCTTTTTCCCGCTCAGCATCTTTCTTTTGCATTTCTACTAGTGCCAGAAACGCTTTTTCTTGATCTTCCTTCTCCTTGGCCTTGATGAAGTTTTCCACCTCTTGGGTATCATGCGATACTTCAGTATCGACACCTAAAAGCGGAAAACCAAAGGATTGATAAATTTTGGAAATGACGGGTGAATGTTTTTTCTTGATATTCTCCCCTTCCGGTTCATTACGAACACTAATAATGATTTTATTACCAAGGATTTTCGGAATTTGCTCATGAAGAAGCTTTCGGGTAGGAGGAGACATTCCAGCAATATCCTGAAGACAAACTCCCCAATATTCCTGTATTGACTCAGGGCTAAATTGGTTGTCTGTTACTTGTAGTGAAAAAGTCGAAGTCTTGGCGATATAAGAAAATGTCTTTTGTAACCTCGCTGACAATAGACTAAAGATATCTGCTGGAAGGATTTTTTCAACTAAGAAGTGAAAATGATAGCTCTGTAATGCTGAATCTACTACTACCTTTTGAATTTGCGCATGTTCAAAATGGCACATTACAGCATCTTCGGTCATCTGAAGTTGTTTAAGCAAATGACGAAATTGCTCTTTATTACTGTTAACATCGCTCAAAAAATTCTCACTCCAATCTATAAGAAAAGTACATGTAAGTTGTACTAGACAATTATCTATGTTCAATATTTTTGTGGCCATTTTTTTAGGTGACCAAATGATATTATATCACAACACCACTTGCTCGTTTCGATTTTATTCGACATAAATAAGACTCGCCAATTGGCGAGTCTTAAAATTTTAGGCTTTGTTAAACTAGTCTGTTGATTTCCGTTCCAGGCACTTCGCACACCTTAGGGCTCACCCGTGAGCCCTCCACTCCAATCAACTGTGTCCAAATCAACATTTATCATTAACAGAGCTAAAGTTTACAGTGATTCCATTAGTTGTGACAAGGTTGCAATTAGCTGATCTTTGTGAACTTCTAGCATCTCACCTGTTTTACGGACTTTGACTTCAACAATGCCTTCAGCTGCTTTCTTTCCAACCGTCACTCGGACTGGTAAGCCAATCAAATCAGAATCAGCGAATTTCACTCCTGGTCGTTCATTACGATCGTCCATTAATACATCAAATCGCTGTTTTTTCAATGAAGAGTAAAGGTCATTTGCTAAAGCTGCTTGTTCTACATCCTTCATATTGATTGGAATTAAATGAACATCAAATGGTGAAACAGAAACTGGCCAAATTAGCCCTTTTTCATCATTAAATTGCTCAGCAACAGCTGCCATTGTACGTGACACACCAATTCCATAACAACCCATTATCATTGGTTGCGCTTTTCCGTTTTCATCTAAATACGTGGCATTCATCGCCTCGCTATAGCGAGTACCAAGCTTAAAGACGTGACCAACTTCAATTCCTTCGGCAAAAAGAATCGATCCTTTGCCATCTGGTGAAGGATCCCCTTCTTTAATAAACCGAATATCAACATACTTAGCTACAGAAAAATCTTGACCTGGATTAACATTTGTAAAATGGTAATGTTCTTCATTTGCCCCACAGACCCCATTCACAATTGACTCTACAGCATGGTCCGCAATGATTTCTACATTATCCACAGCAATTGGTCCTAATGATCCAACTGGACAACCAAGAATATCGATAGTCTCTGCCACTTCAGCTAATTCTACAGAACTAGCTTCGTACATATTCTTTAACTTAATATCATTAACTTCATGATCACCACGCACTAAAACTAATACGTATTTATCATCAATTTTAAATAGCAAAGATTTAATACATTTTTCTGAAGGAACCTGTAAGTACTCACAAACTTCTTCAATTGTCCGCTGATTTTCAGTCTGAACCTTTTCCATTTTCATTAGCTGTTCAGTACCTTTTTCATAGCGTGTCACAACCGGTGCCATTTCAATATTTGCCGCATAATCAGATGTATCAGAATAAGCAATTGTGTCTTCTCCAACATCGGATAGAACCATAAATTCATGCGTGTCTTTTCCACCCATGGCCCCGGAATCAGCAATAACGGCCCGGAAGTTCAAGCCACATCTTGAGAAAATATTGGAATAGGCTTGGAATAATTTATTGTATACTTCATCTAGGCTTTCTTGTGAAGCGTGAAATGAATAAGCATCTTTCATAATAAACTCTCTACCACGTAACAAACCAAAACGAGGTCGCTTTTCATCGCGAAACTTTGTTTGGATTTGATATAGAGTAAGTGGTAACCGTTTATATGATTTTACTTCATCTCGTACCAAGCTAGTAATAACCTCTTCATGTGTTGCCCCAAGAGCAAATTCACGGTCATTGCGATCCTTAAGACGCATTAGCTCTGGTCCGTAAGAATACCAACGTCCTGACTCTTGCCATAATTCTGCTTGTTGCAGCGCAGGCATTAATAACTCCGCTCCACCAGCATTATCCATTTCCTCTCTAACAATCGCTTCAACCTTCTGTAACACTCTTTTAGCAAGTGGTAGATAGCTATAAATTCCACTAGCGTTTTGCCGCATGAATCCGGCACGTAACAATAATTGATGACTTTTTATTTCT
The DNA here is from genome assembly GCA_937894355.1 of uncultured Bacillus sp. Classification (GTDB taxonomy): domain Bacteria; phylum Bacillota; class Bacilli; order Bacillales; family Cytobacillaceae; genus Bacillus_BU. The sequence continues at coordinate 115 of CALCRD010000507.1, read as the reverse complement.
GCGTCAGCTGGGACTTCACGCAGCGTAGGAATAAGCATTATACTCTGTTTCATCTATTAGCACCTCATAAAAATGCACAGTGCTCCATTCTAAATGAAGGCAGCACTGGCAAAAA
>CALCRD010000506.1 GCA_937894355.1 uncultured Bacillus sp. | reverse complement strand
TTTGGCAAACAAATCACGAAACCGGCAAATAAATCTGAAATTTGGCAAACAAATCACGAAACCGGCAAATAAATCTGAAATTTGGCAAACAAATCGCGAAACCGGCAAACAAAACCCAAAAAACCTCTAAAAAAGCAGCTCATAAACCTCATTTAATTGTTTTGCTCGCACTGAATCCTGTTCTTCTTTAGCATAATTAATTTCATCAGGCAAAATTCGGTCGAGAAAATTAATCTCCTCCTGGGATAATGCCCTAACAAATAAACCTTCATTATGAAATTCAGCTTCAACTAACTTCTTATATATTTGTTGTCCAATTGAATATTGTTCGGTGTAGTTAGATAAGGTTTCCCGCAAATACCCTAACGTTTTGTCCATATCCTCCACCTCCTTAAAAATAGGTTGCAGAAAAAGGAGAAAAATATGTATGACCTCCATTGGTAATAAAAAAGCTGACTGCACAATTAAATGTGCGTCAGCGCTTTACAATTATTTCTTCAACTTAAGAACCAAATCCTCACTCGGTGTCACATAGACTGTTTGCTGATGATCATAGATGACGAAGCCTGGTTTAGCACCGCTTGGTTTTTTGACATGGCGAACTAAGGTGAAATCAACTGGGACAGAACTGGATGTCCGTGCTTTGCTGAAATAAGCAGCAAGCCCAGCAGCCTCGATAATGGTCCCTTCTTGGGGTGTTTTACTGCGAATCACAACATGAGAACCAGGAATATCCTTAGTATGGAGCCACAGCTCATCTCTAGCAGCTAGCTTATTTGTTAAGTAATCATTTTGTTTATTATTTTTACCAATTATAATCTCTGTGCCGTCTGACGCTATATAGGTGTCGAAAACAGGTTTTACAGCTTGAGGTTTTTTATGGCTCCGTTTCCGTCGATCCCTGATGTAGCCACCCTCGATTAGTTCCTCTCTGATGCCCTCAATATCCTTTGAAGAAGCTGCTTCAACTTGCTGCAAGAGCAATTCAAAATAACTGACTTCACGAATAGCAAGCTCAATTTGCTGGCTCACAATGTCCAATGCCGTCTTGGCCTTTTGATATTTACGAAAGTACTTTTGGGCATTATCTGAAGGTGATTTAAGCGGATCTAATGGAATGGTCACACTTGCCCCATTTTCATCATAATAATTGACAACCTCAATCTGTTTCATGCCCTTTTTAACAGAGAATAAGTTAGCTGTTAGTAATTCACCAAACAACTGATATTGATTTGCCTTTTCGGCATCTTTAATCGTTGCTTGCAGTTTCTTTATCTTCTTTTCATTTTTATCTTTTTCATTAATGATAAAGCGCAGAAGATCAGTTGCCTGCTGTTTTACGCGATCTCTTTCCGCTTTTCCAAAATAATAACGATCTAGCATCTCGCTTAATGTGGCAAAGTTCTTTGATTCTCCGTTCAATGAACTTAATGGATAAAGATAAAATGATTCCTTCCCTTGACTCAACGTAATCGCGGGGTTGTATTGATGATCTTTCATTTGGTCGAGCAGGGATAGTAACGTTCTTGGTAGCGTTACTCGATTGGCGAGACCAGATTGGTGAATGACTTCTTTGGCGAAAAGTGGCGATAGGCCAGCAAAGCTTTGAACCAATTGTTGATCAAGTTTACCAGAATTAAAATCAATTGTTCTTAAGACATCTTCTTCAGTGAGCTGAAAGGGATTGATTTTATTCTGTGCAGGTGGAGATATGTAGGGTTGACCAGGAAGGATTGCCCGGTGACTGTTCACAGCAAATGGAACATGTTTAATACTATCCAAGATCATATTTCGTTGTTTATCTACTAAGATAATATTGCTATGTCGTCCCATAATCTCGACAATAAGCTGTTTGTAGGAGATATCCCCTAGCTCATTGCGACCTTTTACTTCAAAAATAATAATCCGATCTAATTCGATTTGGCGAATTTCTTCAAGTATAAATCCTTCTAAATGCTTGCGCATAAGCATACAGAACATCGGAGGTTCATTAGGGTTTTCATAAACTTCATTCGTTAATTGAACGCGCGCATAACTGGGGTGAATCGATAGTAATAGCCGCTGATTTTTTCCATTTGCTCTAATGACTATTAATAATTCATTGGGAAAGGGTTGCTGAATTTTATTAATTCTTCCCCCATTAAGCGCCAGGGAAAGTTCATTGGTTATCGCTCGGGTAAACAATCCGTCAAAAGACATTTTCTCTACATCCTTTTCTAGCGGTTATTTCCGCTACTACTTTTTAGTGGAGGCCTTCTAGCCATATATGCTCAAGGTCTAATGAAAGCTTCAACTTTTCTTATTATCATATCATTTTTTGGGACGAGGCTGAATAAGCTTTATTTAGATGCGGTTGGGCTTGTTCAAATTTAAGGAGGAAGTGAGATGGCCGGATGAAGTACCATGAGATGAGTAGAAACGATGTAGAAGAAGCATTAAATACCGACCTTTCATTAGGATTATCTGAAGAAGATGTAAAAAAACGGAGAACTCAGTACGGATTTAATGAGCTTGAGGAAGGCGAAAAACAATCTGCAATCCTGTTATTTTTTAGTCAATTCAAAGACTTTATGGTCCTAGTTCTTTTGGCGGCAACATTAATATCAGGACTACTAGGTGAATATATTGATGCCATTGCGATTATTGCGATTGTTATAGTAAATGGGTGTCTCGGTTTTTTTCAAGAACGGAAAGCAGAAAAATCGCTCCAAGCATTAAAGGAATTATCCGCGCCTCAGGTGACTGTAATGAGGGATGGGGAGTGGAGAAAAATTGCTTCCCGAGAGGTGGTCCCAGGTGATGTTCTTAAATTTTCGAGCGGGGATCGAATAGGTGCTGATGTTCGATTGGTCAGTTCCAGAAGTCTAGAAATTGAAGAATCGGCCTTAACAGGAGAATCTCTGCCTGTCCAAAAACAAATAGATCCGCTAACTTCTGATTCAGTTGGAATTGGGGACCTAGAAAACATGGCGTTTATGGGAACGATGGTGACAAGAGGAAGTGGCGAGGGAATTGTTTGTGCCATTGGCATGAAAAC
>CALCRD010000505.1 GCA_937894355.1 uncultured Bacillus sp. | reverse complement strand
AGAAGTATGAAAATGTAGAAATTATCGTGGTAAATGACCGTTCAACAGATAATACAGCAATAAATATAGAGAAGTTCATAAAAGGGATTAATAGTGAGTGCTGTGACCGAAAAGTTAAAGTTATTCATATCGATGAATTGCCGGTAGGGTGGTTGGGGGAAAATTATGCTTTATTCCAAGGATATTTAAGGTCCAGCGGGGATTACCTTCTTTTTACAGATGCAGATATATTATTTTCACCGGATACGATTGGTTCGGCAATGGCATTTTTTCAAAAAAATAAGGTAAGTCATTTAACTTTGCTGCCATATTTGAAATCCCAGCAATTTTGGCTTCGAGGATTCATTCATCTTTTCATATTTTCGTTGTATTTGTCAAAATGGCCTTGGAAGTCGAATGATGATCGGCAGACCCAACACGGAATTGGAGTAGGTGCGTTTAATTTAATTTCTCGTCAAGCTTATGAGAAAATCGGGACACACAAGGGGATTGCCTTAAGACCGGACGATGATTTGCAATTAGGGATGAATGTGAAAAAGAATGGTCTAAAACAAAGAGTGTTAGTAGGTAAAAATTATATTGAGGTGGAATGGTACCGAAGTTTTTCAGCTATGTTGAAGGGATTAGAAAAGAATATTTATGCCGGACTAGATTACTCTCTTTTTAAGCTATTTTGCGTAATTCTGGGAATGCTCGTTTTTTACATATTTCCATTTTTAGGACTTGGGTTTCTGGATGGTTGGTTGGCAGTAGTCAATGGTGTTTCCATTTTGTTGATTTTGATATTATATTTGATTTATACACGAAAGCTTTTCAAAGAATGGGGATATGATGTACTATTTTTTCCGATAAATGTGATACTGCTAATCTATGTATTTATTCGTTCCTGCCTAATTACCATATATAGTGGAGGAATAAGCTGGAGGGGAACGTTTTATTCTTTGAAGGAATTAAAAAAATAATTGGTGTTTTTCAGATTAAAAAGGAAATACAGTATTGCGGATAACGATGGTACGATTCCATGAAAATCTTCAAGGGATGAGTGGGACATCTTCCCCCCCCTAAAAATTAACAAATCCAATGAATGGTAAATATAATGGATTGTTACGTAAACTATTTAGAGTGAGGTGGAAAGTTGTATTTTCTTAAAACTATTTCAGATGAGGTTCGTTTATCTCAAATAAAATTCAATAAACACAAAAAAATGATGAAGCTCATTTTAGTGGCTATTTTCGCTTGTCTTGCTGCTATTTTACAGTCAGTTGGTGGTTTTTTACCTGGTATAGGATATCTTTTTAGTCCCCTTGCCACTGCGCCTATTCTGTTTTGTGCCATATTTTCAATTCCATTAGGTGTAATGGCTTATTTTCTGACAATTATTTTGTTATTCATTCTAGAGCCAACTGAGCTGTTGGTATTTCCTTTTACAACAGGATTATTAGGTCTTGGGATAGGTGCATCTTTTTCCTTTTTTAGGAGGAGAATAAGTATTATTGCTACTGGAACAATTCTATTAATGTTAGGAATTATGAGTCTATTATTTATTTTTGACTTTCCAATTTTAGGGCCAGCAATTACTGGTTCCATTTCATTTTTCGCAACTGGAAGTATCTTTTTATTTGCTTTTATTTATACCTTGTTATGGGTTGAATTGGCTTTAATCATTTTTAATCGGTTAAAAACGATAATAATTTAGGGTTCCTCCAAATCATAGGGTGTTCTAATACCTTAAAAAAGCAACCAAGGGAGCCTGAGTGATCCCTTGGTTGCTTTTTCCAAACCACTAAATACTATGATTCATGGAATTATTTCAAAAACAGTGCCTTGGTTAAAATCGGTCACTTTCATGGAGCTATACACCCCTAAATATAAACTGGTTTGATTCAGATTTGTTCCCAAATTAACATAATAGGCTGATTGAGACCCAAAGTCATAATCGGTTTGAATCACACCAAAATCATTTTGTTGACCATTTGGTCGTACGTAGGTATAAGCTAAAGCCCCTCTAACATGAGGTTGAGATTCTCTCCGGGCCAAATCGGTAAACACAACACTTCCTGTTAAACCGGGAATTCCTTTTCCCATATATGCTTGCACTCCTGTAAGAGCAGTTCCTCCAAATTTCCCTGATCTAGTATCTTGATGAAAATAACTGGTTAAAGGCTGAAGTCGATTTCCTGAGAGTGCTACAGCTTCATTGAAATATGCCATTGTTTTCTCATCCAAATTGGGATTTGCGGAGCAGCCTCTTATAATCGAAGTAGGAAAAGCACCTTCCCAACCTCGCCAACCAAAGTTAATGAAACCTTCTTGGTTAGGTTTCATTAAGGCAGTTTGAGCAAGCTGAGTAACCGGTATCGCTTTATATTGGACGAATGAAAAAATCGACTCAACCAAATCCTGACCGACATTACCCGCATATTTAATATACTTACTATTAAACCTTTGAAAAGAAATGCCGGGTATGTTACGAACCCCTTTGGCCATTACTGTGAGCGTTTCCTTAATGGTTGTCGGAAGTTCATTAAAACGTGTGACAATGGGGGGATGATTGATATGTGTATTTTTACCTACATCAATTTCAATTATTTTACCAGCAATTTCAAGACCATCTTGGCTTAAGTTAAAAGGATCATAGCCTGATCCACCATCACCGGTTGTTAGAACAAGTTTTTTGGTTTCAGGTGAAAAGGTTAAACTATTTACACCATTATGATTCATAAATGGCCTTCTTAAGTTAAGCAATTTCCGTCGTTTTTGGGGTGGGCCATTCGGTTGTAAAATCCATTCTTCAACTGTATCGATATGATCATATTTAGTTTCTCTATTTTCCCAATTTAAGTTTAAGGTTTTAGGATCACACGGGTCAGGATTAAAAGATTCAGAAAGTGCACCCGGACCTTGTGTTCCAGCTACTGAATAATGAAGATAAAACAGACCATTATGATAAAATCCGGGATGAAACGCTAGCCCTAGTAATCCCCGTTCATCATATCCGCCGCCAGAAGCACCTAGTTTTAGGACTCGGGGGCGAATATCTAAAAAAGTCCTTATACTTTCGTTTCCTATGTAAAAAATCTCTCCTACTTGGGTTGCAATAAATAATCTTTCAATTGAGTCACCGGGAAGTATAGTTGTTTTAATAACAGTAGGTAAATTTATATTACTTACAATGGGCCTTAAACCAACCTTAACGTTTAGCAATAGAATTTGCACCCCTTATTATTGGTTTCTTTTAAAAGGATATGATTTGAACTGTCTATTAGTACTATATTAAAATCGATAACGTGATGGCTCTTTGACATATTTATTAAAAGAATGACATAAATAAAGAAAAAGTATGCTCTTTCTTGTGGTATTGTTTTATCGCCATACAAAACAATAACATAGAAAGGCATACTTTTTCATATGTACTTCGGACTTAAACATCCCCTGGAATCTTCAAGGGAATTCTGAGTAATTTATTTAACTATTTTTAAAATCATTTTAAACTTTTCATGGTCAGCTCTTTGTAGCAGCTCATAAAGAATCATTTCAGTGCTGGTCGGCAAAATCCCAAGGGCTTGCATTTTTGATAAACCGATTGCCTTATTCTCTTCTGAACGCGAAGACACTCCATCGACGACCACTTCAACTTCAAAACCCTGTTCTTTTAATTGTCTTGCAGTTTGATAGACACATATATGTGTTTCAATCCCCGTAATGATAAACTGGGTTCGGCCACAATCTTTCACTGCATCTAAAAACGCACTATCTCTACAAGCACTAAATGTGATTTTTTCAATCGGCTTGCCCGACATATGGCGTGCAATTTCAGGTGATGTTCCACCCAATCCCGTTGGATTTTGTTCTAGCCATAGAATTGGCACATCCAGCGCCTGCATCCCCTGCACAAGCCTTTCAATATTTCCCTTCACCGTGTTGCTATCTTTAACTATTTCAGCCAACTTACCTTGCACATCAATCACAACCAAACATGCATTTTCCAACGTAAACATGAACAAAAACCTCCTTTTCACTGTGGACTATATATTCTTCCTAGTTATAAAAAAACATATAACACAATTATACAAGGGAATGGCTGGGAGAGGGAAGAGAGAAGTGAACAGCGACACGGGCAATAAAGTGACAGGCACCATCCACTTTTTAACCAATTGATTGCACAAACAGCCCGTCACTCTGAAGCCATTCTGCAATCAATACCTCTTTATAGTCTGAAATATTATGAGTCAGGAGTTGGGATTTTAACCAAGGTTCATCAAAACCCAAATCGGCAATTTCATCCCACAAAACTTCACCATCCCTAATAATTGTAACCGGCACTGATACGACCGTTGAAGGCATATTAAAATCTTCCTGGGTTGTTTTCTGGTATTTTGATTTCTTTAAAATACTAATTGAGCCGTTGGCTTCTAGGTAACAATAGGCCACCTCACGAATCGAAAATGTCTCGCTTTGTCGTAAAATGCTTTGTAGCTGATTAAGGTTCATTCGATTTTTTCTTAATTCTTCACGATCAATTTTTCCATTTTTAATTAACGCAGCAGGCTTCCCTTCAACCAGTCCTCGGAAGCCCAAAAATTTTTGACTTAGAAACTCAACTACAAAAAGTAAACCAGCCCAAATGGTCATTGAATAAAGGATATAAAAAACACCGATGTTATGATCATATAACGCATTTCCGAGAAGCTCTCCCAAAACAATCGCCGCTATAAAAGTAAAAGGTGTAATTTGACTAATAATTTTTTTCCCAACAAACTTCACCATAAGAAATAAATAAAAAAATCCAATTACCAGTTCAACTGTTAGGTACATGATTTTCATTGCTCGTACTCCATTCACACTAAAAAGTTGGAAATGTTTAAATTCATTATTCCCAACTTTTATGTCATAGAAGCTGTATTTAATTAAAAATCACAAAATAAAATTGGATTGTGCCTGTCGCTTTTTTTCTTTTTGTTCGATGGGGAATTATTTTAGTATTGGAAATAATGAATTATAATTAAATTAGTTTGAGTGACGATGCTGGGTGACTCTTGTATTTCTACATCTATCATTCGAAAATTAGGAAAGGACATAAATTCAGGAGAATTGGTCCATATAGGAAATTTGAAAGTGAGGTCTAAGTCTATGAAAGTGAAACTTGAGGATATAATTGAAGGAATGGAGATGCAGTCAGAGGATAACAAATCATATCTTAATCTTAAAACGGGGGAAGTCATCAATGTCTCCCGAGAGGCACTAATGTTAGCTGAAGATGAAGTGGAATATGATCACTTACCTGAATGGCAACAAGATGAAGTGAAGACTGCCATTGACATAGTTGAAAGCTTTGATAATTATGCCTTACTCCCTACTAGTTTTGAAATTAATGAGTATGATATGATGGAAAGTTTTTGTTTTAGCCTTTCGGACCTTAATAAACAAGAAATACTGCTCAATTCCATTAGGGGGAAGGGAGCATTTCGACGATTTAAGGACAATGTGAATCGCTTAGGACTTGTTAGCCAATGGTATGATTATCGGGATAATAGTATTAAGGAAATCGCAAGGGAATTTTGTGAAAGTAAAAATATTGATT
>CALCRD010000504.1 GCA_937894355.1 uncultured Bacillus sp. | reverse complement strand
TTTCATCAGGCTCTGCTAACCCGAGAACACTATTTTCTGCCCCTGTTCTGAATAAATTACCAACTTCGCGTCTGTGGGGCTTTGCTCCCCAGCAAAAAATTGTTTTCATACCATCTTGCAATTAGAAGAACGAGGGCAAGCAGAACCCCTGCCAGGTTCTCCCATAAGAACTCCTACAGCACCAAACAGATGCCCAAAAATGTAGGGATTCCTCGACTTTATACAGAGCATCTCGTCCAGCAAAGTATTCATTATTAGTGCTTCTGCCAATAGCCCAGGAGGAATTTTCCATTGGGATGGCTCCCACTTTACCTAGCCAATATGCTCACATAGCTTTTGGATCATAAACATCAAGGGTGAGTAGGAAAAACATAGATTTGTTTATTCCCCTATGCTCCCTCTTTCCCAAACAAAGCCCTATCCATTAAGGAAAGAACAGCCAATTTCCTCAATAAATCACATAGGATGTGAAATCAGCGAGAGTTTTTCGGCGTGGTCGAGCTTCTTGAGCGCCGCCTCCCGCTTCAGCGCCTCGCTTTTTGTGGGAAAGCACTCACGAAAAACCAGTTCAACCGGCAGACGGGAACGGGTATATTTGGCGCCCCGTCCACTATTATGCACAGCGGCACGGCGCTCCGGATCTGTCGAGTAGCCGCTATAAATGGTGCCGTCGGCGCAGCGGAGCATATATGCGTAATGTTTGATGGCTTCTTCAGTTTTCATTGTGTATTTCCTCTGTTGTCCAGTAGAGAGGTGAGTTTTGTTTTAAATTCTTCATCCTGAACCGCGGTTCTTTTTTTAGGTCCCTTTAGCCTGCCACCAGAGTTGCGGATTTTTTGGGCTGTATGGCGTGCAAGCAGCATGGCATCAATATTGTCGGCAGTGTATTCCATTCCATCCTGACTGATTACGATGGCATTTTTGGACAGGCACATGGCAGCAAGACCGTAATCTTGGGTAACGACAATATCGCCGGAAGAAACGCGATTGACCAGGGCAAAGTCAACGCTGTCCGCTCCCTTTGGAAAAGTCAAAATAGTGGCCCCATCTTTTTCAAAAAAGTGAGCGGTGTCGCAAAGAATAAAGCATTCGATATGGTACTTTTTGGCCATCTGCACGGTGATATCCACCACTGGACAGCCATCAGCGTCAATCAATATTTTCATAAAGAACTCCTGTAAGTTGTTATATTGATAATTTGAACTACGTGCTTTCCTCGGACTAAACCAATAAATGATGTTTGAGCAAAAGATCTCTTTGAACTTGATCTACAGACTTATTAATCTCAGAGGATTGATCCATTAAATTAACTTCATCAGACTCAAGTAAAATAATATCTTTCAGCCCATCTTTCATTTGAGATACAAGAGCCCCAAAGCCAGCTTTTTATTTTATTTTGTCCATTAACCAGATAATGATTTTTCACGATATTATTGGAGCACCCCGCTAATAGGGGGTGCTCCTCTTTTTTAATACTTAGGCAGATTCTATCTCAGTGTCCGATTCATTTGGTAGTAGGCCTGTTAGTATTGATGTGCGTACTATTATCCCCAATAACCTATCCTCATCATTTACCACAATTATAGGATACTTTGATTTGGTAGCATCTTCTAGAATATTTTCGATATACTCATCTTCTGCGGTCTTGTAGTAATCATGTCGTAATAATTCTTTAAGTGATGTTTGTTTGTGTTTTACGGCTTCCACGCAATCATCTATTGTTACAATGCCTTCTATTTTCATTTTCCCGTCAACCACAAAAACACTGGAGATATTGTTGGCTTGCATTTCTTTAATGGCAACCCTTACACCGTCTTTTATTGATACTAAAGCATGGGGTTTTATCATAATGTTTTTGGCTTGGATCACCTTTGTGCGGTCAATACTCTTCACAAAATCCTCGATATATTCATCTGAAGGATTATTTAATATGTCTTCTGGTGTTCCCTGTTGAACAATTTTGCCATCCTTCATTACGGCCACTCTATCGCCTAGTTTAAATGCCTCATTAATGTCATGAGTGATAAAGATAATAGTCTTTTTAAGTTTGGATTGAATTTCTAAAAGCTCTATCTGCATATCTCTTCGAATTAGCGGATCTAAAGCACCGAAAGGCTCATCCATAAGAAGTATATCCGGATCATTGGCCAGGGCTCGGGCCAGACCCACCCTCTGCTGCATACCACCGCTGAGTTCCGTGGGCTTTTTATCCTCCCAGCCTTTAAGCCCCACACTTTCCAGAGCATCAAGTGCGATTTGCTGCCTTTCGGCTTTATCAATATTCCTAATTTCCAAGCCATATTCCACATTGCCAAGTACAGTTCTATGTGTAAACAGGCCGAAATTTTGAAATACCATGGCAACCTTTTTTTGTCTAAATTCTCTCAGCTGTTTTTTATCGAATTCAACGATATTTTTACCATCTACTATTATCTCACCGGAAGTTGGTACATTTAATAGATTGAGACATCTTATAAGGGTGGATTTTCCGCTACCGGACAATCCCATTATCACAAAGAACTCACCTTCATCTACGGATAATGAAGCATTGTTAACACCTACTGTTTGACCGGTAGCTTTTAAAATCTTGTCCTTTGACCAGCCCTCTTCTAATCTCCTCAGGGCCAACCTGGGTTTTGAACCAAATATTTTAACTAAATTTTTAACTTCTACTTTTTTTGACATTATGCTTTTCGCTCCCAAGGATTTATACATTTTCATATTTTCGAGAAATCATTTGAGTAATCCTGTCGATAATTATAGCCAAAAAGACTATACTTATGCCTGAGTTAAATCCCATTGCGATATCCGTTCTGTTTATTGCTATCAATACATTCTCACCAAGACCCTTAGCTCCGATCATAGAAGAGATAACTACCATAGACATTGCCATCATTGTGGTTTGATTGATGCCTGCCATAATAGTCGGCATTGCCTGGGGCAGCTCTACTTTGATCAACGCCTGCCACCTGGAGGAACCAAAAGCATAAGCTGCTTCTCTCATTTCTCCAGGCACGCTTTTAATAGCTAAGCTAGTTAGCCTTATGCAAGGCGGTGTAGAGTACACTATAGTTGCAAAGATTGCAGGCACAGTTCCTAAGCCGAAGAAAATCATAGCCGGTATAAGATACACGAAACTGGGCATTGTTTGCATGCCATCTAGCAATGGCTTCAAAAAAGCTTCCAGCTTTTGATTATATGCTGAATATATTCCAACAGGTACCCCAATGAGTATACTAATTATTACTGAAGTGATTACTATAGACAAAGTGAAAATCATTTCACTCCATAATCCTATTAGACCTATTGTTGTAAACATGATGGCATAACCCAAGCCTGACTTGAAGTTTTTAAGTCTCCAACCAAGGAGGAAAATCAAGAAAATGAATAAGAACCAAGGTATAAATGTCAGCAAATCATGTATATTGAAGACAATCCATTTTACGCCAACTGTCAGAGCATCAAAAAATCCTTGGAAGTTTACCGTGAGCCAATCAACTAATACTTTTACATATATTCCGGGATCAAAATCAAATAAGACAGGAAAACTATGCATTTTTCTTTAACCCTCAGCTTTCTTACGATTGAAGTGCTTCTTTAACCTTACTTGCTATATCCTCTGGTAGCCACTGTGTCCACAGTTCTTCATACTTTTGTAAAAACCAAATAGCAGTTTCATCGGCTCTAGCGTCATTTTCCTGCATATAGGCTAACATCTCGTTGGTAAGCTCTGAACTTGTTTTATAGTTTTTCAAGAACTCAACGACTTCCGGTGCTTTTTCAACCATCCCTTTATTTACGGCGACAGTGACTTTAACACCTGGGAATTCACAAGCAAATCCATTTTCCCATTTTTCAGGTGTATATGGCTCGTCTTCAAGTAAGGTCATGTCATATTTACCCATGATCCATGTAGGTTCCCAATAATATCCAACCCATGGCTCACCTTTTTCTACAGCAGCAACTATTGAAGTATTCAGTGCCGTATCAGAGCCGGGATTGAAATAATCAAACTTTTCATCTAAACCATAGGTTTTAAACTTTCCACGAAGCACCTCATCAGCAAACCAGTTCGGGGGAGAACCATAGATTCTGCCTCTTTGGTGATTATCAGGGTCCTGAAATAGCTTCCAATACTTTAGCAAATCATTGACTGACTTTAAATCCGGAGCAATTGGCTCAATTCCTTTTTCGGCGTCTCCTTTAATTATATAAGTTGGAACATAAAGTCCTTGGGCGTTATCATCAAAATTTATGGATAGCTCTTCAATATCGCCACTGTCAATACCGGAGTTGTAAATCTCTTTGAAGTTGTCGGTCCAAGCCTCCATATAAATGTCAATGTCCCCCTGAGTTAGGCCTTGTAAGGTTATAGAGGATGATCCGGTAATGACATCGGTCTTATATCCATATCCATTTTCAATAATAAAGCTAGCTATGGAATTGTGAACTCGTATACTGTCCCAACCTGCATCAGCTAAAACAAGCTCATTTTTTGATACATCCTTTTTCGGTGAGCAAGATGCAAACAGAACAACTAAACAAACAATAATTGCTAACAAAACCGATTTGATTTTTTTTGAACTAAAAATAACCAATCTCTCCTTTTATAAAAATAAAGTTCCACTCACTTCCCTATTATAACTCAAAATGAAAATAATCACAAATTCACCGGCTGGTTGGTTAATCGGCCCCGGCCCAAAGTCAAGTTTTTCCTCGCCCTTTAATATAGAAGGCCAGCTTCCGAAAAAGCTGGCCTTCTATATTAAAGATCCGCCCCTGCTGCTTTCAGCTCTGTTTGCAATAACTCCACAGGGACCCTATCCACAGGTAAACCATCTGCCTGAGCAAGGGAGGCAGCTAAACCTGCAGCTTGCCCAATTACCATACAAGTAGGCATAATTCGTAGCGACGCTTGCGCTTCATGGGTTGAGGAAATACAGCGGCCTGCTGCTAATAAATTCTTAAAACCCGGATTGTAAAGGGTGGTGTAGGGGATCTCATACCAATCACCTGGCGCTAAGGCTGCAATTGTGGTCCCTTCCCCTTTGGGACTGTGAATATCTATTGGATATGAACATTTGCCAATGCTTTGAGGGAACTTCCGCCCACCTAGCACGTCTTCTTCTGTCAGCTGATAAGCACCCTTTATGGTTCTGCTCTCCCGGACTCCGATTTGGGTTGCGATCCGAAGGATGTATGCGTCTTTGAAAGCCGGAACCTCTTCTTTCAGCCACCTAAACATTTGCGCAATTTGCCCTCTAGCCTCAAGCTCAGCCTCTGTTAGCTCTTTGATGGAGACCGGGTTTTTACCCACAACGCGTGTGGTATTGAAGTGAATTTCGTTTGGGCGAATTGTGTAAAACCAAAGCACGTTTTCTCTTGGGTTTTTGAGCCTGCCCTCAGCTTTAGCTTTATTGTAAAGCCCGCTTAGCTCCTCCCGAGACAACATCAGCTCATCATCTACGCCCCCCAGTTGAAAACAAGTTGTCATGGGCTGGCAGAGATGATCTTCGCCTCTTCCCATATTCATGGGCACACCAGCTAAAGCAGCAAGATCACCATCGCCTGTACAATCAATAAAATAAGAAGCTTTCAGTTCTAACTCCTCACCTTTACCCGCAACGGTAATGCTAGTAATTTTGCCATTTTCAACTTTTACGCCAGTGAGCAAAGCATGAAAGAGAAGATCCACGCCCTCCTCAGTAAGCCATTCATCTAAAACCAACTTGGTAAGCTCTCCGTCGAAGTTACGTTTCTCTAGAGCTTCCCATTTTTCCAGCCTTTC
>CALCRD010000503.1 GCA_937894355.1 uncultured Bacillus sp. | reverse complement strand
TTAATTAATTGGCATTCTAGTATTAAGGCTTCAAATTCAGTATCCGTTACAATGAAATCGAGATCGTTAATATTTTTTACTAATTTTCGCACCTTTTGCGAATGGTTCTTAGAGTTTTGGAAATAAGATTGAACCCGATTTTTAAGTTTTTTTGCTTTTCCAACATAAATGATGTTTCCTAAAGAATCTTTCATTAAATAAACTCCGGGAGATAAGGGCAGATTTTTTACTTTTTCTTGAAGATTCATAACTGTACCTCCCACGTAAACAGATAATCGATGCTACCATTTTAACACGATATTTGCCTGAATAGCATTTAGGTAAAAATCAAAAAAATCAGGAAGCAATTAATTCAAAAAATGTTAAATGTTATCGTTTACATTTTAAAAAATAAAAGGTACAATGTAATTGTTAGTTTACTAATATAATATTAGATCACATGTTACTGACTTGATCAGGCATGGTGGTAAGTAAAAGGGGTTTATCCCTTTTATTGTGCCCCCATGCCTTTTTTTTCGCTTTAAATAACTATTTGCATATGCTGATAAGGTAATTCAGCTTAAAGTTAAGCGGTTTTGGGTGGATTTTTACCAAAAAGCTCTATAAGCAAAATAATTGGACAAAATAAGACATATATAGATCCAGGCAGTTTCCATCACGAATAATAAAGGAGTAATATTCAATGATATGGAATTATTTTAATAAAGTAAAAATAAAAATATTCACACCTGTTAACGGAAAAATTATTCCCTTAGAAGAAGTTCCAGATCCTGTATTTAGTGAAAAGCTTATGGGTGAAGGAGTAGCAATTATTCCAACTAGTGGTAATGTCTTTGCTCCAGTAGCCGGGACGATCATCCAAATCGCTAATACTAAGCATGCTGTGGGAATTTTAGCAGAGGATGGGTCAGAAATCCTCATTCATATTGGTTTAGATACAGTGGCACTAAAGGGCGCAGGTTTTACAGTGGCGGTCAATATGGGAGACAAGGTAGAAGTTGGACAATTACTAATTGAGGTTGATTGGAAATATCTCAGGAACCATGCCAAAAGTATCGTAACACCGATTGTGATTACTAACAGCCATGATAGTAACAAAAAGTATAGCATCACTGCTGAAAAGAAAGGTATTCCCGGAAAAACAGTACTAATAACAGTTGAAGATAAGTGATGTAGACCCCGTTAAGTAAAGTGAAACTAGGAGTTTTGATGATGAAAATAACAAAAATCCTTAATAATAATGCGGTTATTGTAATGGACGGTCAGCAGGAGAAAATTGCTGTCGGATCTGGCATAGCATTTGATAAAAAGAAAAACGACATCGTAAATGTCTACAAAATCGAAAAGCTTTTTGTCATGAAGGAAAATGAAAAACTATATCAACTCCTAAATCGCATTCCTGAAGAGCATTTCATTATCTCAGAGAAAATCATTTCCTATGCCGAGGAGTACATTGGTACAAAGCTTAACGAACATATCCATGTTGTTCTCACCGACCATATTTCCTTTGCGATTGAACGAGAACGGGATGGGATTCAATTAAAAAACAAGCTTTTACCAGAAATAAAGATTTTATATAAACGAGAATATGAAGTGGGCCTTTGGGCAATTAAACTGATAAAAAAAGAATGCAATATTGAAATGTCAGATGATGAAGCAGCTTTTATTGCTCTCCATCTTCATACAATGAAGATTCAAGGAGGTGATTTACATCAAACAGTAAGACAGACGACCATTTTAAAAGAAATGGTTCAATGGATTTTGCAGACTTTAAATACCGAGGTTAATGAAGATGATTTATCTTATCAGCGCCTAATCACTCATCTGCGATTTGCCCTTACAAGAGCGAATCAATTTGAACACCATACGATGGATGATGAAATGCTTTCTATGATAAAAAAGAAATTCCCAGTCGCCTATGACTGTGCAACTAAGGTCGCTAAACAAATGTCTTTAATTCACCAAGTGACTTTACCGGTTGAAGAATTGGGATATATAACCTTGCATATTGAAAGATTGCGAAAACAATAGTTTGATCAAGCATATTGCTTTTTCAATAGATGGACTACCAAAAATGATAGGAGGGATTTTTAGAAATGATGAAGTATTTTCAAAAACTCGGTCGGTCATTGATGTTACCAGTTGCTGTATTACCAGCAGCGGCTATTCTAATGGGGATAGGATACTGGATTGACCCAACAGGTTGGGGAGCTGACAGTCCAGTAGCTGCATTTTTAATCAAAGCTGGAGCTTCCATTATTGATAACATTCCAATTCTATTTGCAGTAGGGGTAGCATTGGGTATGTCGAAAGCCAAAGATGGTTCAGCAGCTTTGAGTGGTTTAGTCGCCTATCTAGTTGCTACAACTTTGCTATCATCAGATTCAGTTGCCATGCTTCAAGGAATTGATGTTGAAAAAGTTGACCCTGCATTTGCAAAAATTGGCAACGCATTTGTTGGTCTACTTTCAGGTATTATTGCTTCATTAATGTACAATCGTTTTAGTCATGTGAAATTGCCAGATGCTTTGGCTTTCTTTAGTGGAAAACGACTCGTTCCAATTATGACCTCCGTGTCCATGCTAGCTGCTTCTGTAGTTTTGTTCTTTGTATGGCCGGTGATTTTCTCGGGCCTAGTTAATTTCGGTGAGACCATTGCCGAATTAGGTGCTGCCGGTGCAGGTTTGTATGGTTTCTTCAATCGACTGTTAATTCCAACAGGTCTACACCATGCATTGAACTCAGTGTTCTGGTTTGACGTTGCCGGAATTAATGATATCGGTAATTTCTGGTCTGGCGAAGGAACAAAGGGTGTTACTGGTATGTATCAAGCTGGATTCTTCCCAGTCATGATGTTTGGTTTACCAGCAGCTGGTTTAGCTATGTACCATACTGCAAAAACAAAAAAGAAAAAACAAGTAGCTTCATTAATGTTAGCAGCTGGTTTCGCAGCATTCTTTACAGGTGTTACTGAACCGCTTGAATTTGCCTTCATGTTTGTTGCACCAGCACTTTATGTAGTTCACGCAGCGTTAACTGGTATTTCCTTAGCGGTTGCTGCTATGTTTAATTGGACAGCTGGTTTTGGTTTTAGCGCAGGTATGGTTGACTTTGTATTAAGTTCAAAATTACCATTAGCAAATCAACCATATATGTTATTAGTTCAAGGTCTAGTATTTGGAGTTATCTATTATTTCTTATTCCGTTTTATCATTACCAAATTTAATTTAATGACTCCTGGTAGAGAAGAAGATACTGATGAAGACGTTGAGGGTATTTCTATGGCACCAGGGAAAGAGAAATTTGCAGCTATGGCAGTTGCTATTTATGATGCTTTAGGCGGAGATGCTAATGTGACATCAATTGAAAATTGTATCACGCGCTTAAGAGTAGATGTAAAACATATGAATTCCGTTGACCAACAGAAAATCAAAAATACTGGAGTTCCGGGTATTAAGGTTGTTGGACCTCAGAGTATTCATGTAATTGTAGGAACCAATGTTCAATTCGTAGCAGAAGAAATTGAAAAAATTCGTAAAGCATAAGAAGCTATTTAAATAAGAATCACTCTCCAATCCCACTGGCAGTTCCCCCATTGCCAGTGAGAGCCCCCATATAGAGTTTTAAAAAAGCCTAATCCAATTAATAAAGTGGATTAGGTTTTTTCTATAGGATACAAATTTGTGGTAAAATAGTTAAAAAATACTGAATTTTCAATTTTTTCTTTGTGGAGTGTTGGGATAGGGGGTGGCAATAGATGATCAAAAGTGAAAAAAGAGAGAAACTCGTAGATAAAATTGAAAGCCATTTACGGACAACTGCGAGACATATAGTGAAGTTTGACACGATTCAAGAAACACTAAATTTTATTGTTGAGTCCTTTTGGAGTGAATTATCATGGGAATTTGTCGGAATTATTTTAAAGGATGGCGAGGAATTTTTTCCAAAAGTATGGAAAGGTGGATCGCCTAATTTTGCTGAGAATTTTCCAATTCCAATCGATAAATGCTCACCTGAAATCTTAAAAGAAGGCTGGGAAACAGGCAAAATTGAAAGTCTTATTGATTGTGAATTTGTCAAACTTATGGAGCAGGAGAAAATCTCCACTTGGTTTACGGTTCCGTTAAAAGATGAGGGAACTAGTTATGGCTTTTGTGTGATTGGTTTTCATAATTTTGTGCCGTTAATCCCAGAAGCGGAACAGTTCTTTGTTGAATTTGGCAAAGATATTGCCGTGGCGATGAAGCTAGCACGAAACAAGGAATTTGAAAAACGAAAGATTAGTGGCATTAAATGGGTGAACGAAAACGTCAATCCAGGATCTTCAATAGAGGAATTGGTCCAGAAGGTTTTGGAATTATCCTGCAACGGAACAGCTGCTGAGAATGCCTCAATCTATTTATTAGATGAAACGGCAGGTTTGTTTTCTTTGCAAAGCCCGGTAATTGGGGCGGTTAATCTACCAGAAACGATCCCCGTAAGTGACTTGAACAATTTAATCACCTACTTCCCCAACTTGGAAACAGCAGGGGGCCATCAGTTATCCATTTCATTAATTGTTAACCACAAAACGATTGGTGTATTACACTTGGAAAATAAACGGTTTGGCCCTTTTACAAACGATGATTTGGAGCTCCTTAAATTTTTATCCAATCATGTCTCGGCGATGTTTGAAAATGCCAGATTGTATCAAACCGAAATCAAATTAAAGCAACGTTTGCAAAAAATTATGGGTTTTCAGCAAGAATTAGTAAAGGAGACCGTCTTTGGTGGCGATTTTGATGTAATTTGTGATTCACTTAGCCGCCTCGTTTCTAGTTCAGTGCTATTATTCGATCGGTTTTTCCGGTCAATCTCCACAAGTCTGGATGTAATCGACGAGGGTCAGCTTCATGAGATTTTAGCTCAGATTGAAAAGGAAAAAAGCGTGTTTACCCGGGAGAGAAGAATCATTTGGATTGAAAAACTAGCAAACTCGCATCGGGCGATCGGAATTTGGCCGATTATCGGTAGTGGTGACTTATTAGGCTATCTAGCGATTGTGACTGAAAAGGAAACTGTGGATGATGTCCTCAGATTAACCATCGAACATGCATTAAATGTGTTTGCGATTCAATTCATTAAACAAAAATTAGTAATTGAAACAAAAGAACAGGTTAAGGATAGCTATATGCTTAAACTTTTTGAAGAAAAAATTGAAGATGATTCTAAAGTCATTGAATATTTCACTTTAATGAATATCGATTTAAAGAAATCGCATCGGATTGCCGTGATGAAGCTGGAGTTAACGAAAAAAGGGCATGCCAATGCTAATTTGATTGAAAGAGAAGCGGAAAAGGCCTGGATGTGGGATCATGTTAAAGAACAGTTAGCATTACAGGATAAGCAAATCATATCTACCAAAAGAGATGATCTGGTCATTCTGATGATTCCAGCTGATAAGGAAAAGAATCAACCGACGCAATATTGGAATAAGCTTTTTCAACTGATTAAGGAATTGCCGCTATTTAAAGGAATCTCACTGAATATGTGCATTGGTGTTGGCGGAATAACTAATTGTTTAGAAGACTACTATTATTCCTATAAACAAGCTTTGCAAGCTTTCAATGTAGGAAGTAATGGGTTTCAACAGCAAGGGCTAGTTTTATTTGATGATTTAGGTGCATATGCCTTATTAAATGATTTAAAGGACTCAACTATTGCTGAATTATTTTTGAAAAAATACCTAGCACCGCTGATAAAATATACAAATGGAAGCGGGGCCGACCTGTTTGAAACTTTAAGAGCCTATTTGTTTAATAATGGTAACTTAAAGGATACGATGGATGTGCTGTTCATTCATCGTAGTACTTTAAGATATCGATTAGAAAGAATTAGAGACATTTTAGGTATGGATATTGAAGCAGCCGAAACGCGTTTGAACTTGATGCTAGCCTACAAGCTTCATGACTTATTTCAAACGAAAGGTTGATCTCTTACTAGGGGATGGGACCCAATGTTGAAAATACCAAGCCCCAGGAATACCTTATAATGCTTGTAAGGTACCTAATAACGAAAAGTCAGGCATAATGGGTACCCTAAAGAGCTTATAAGGTACCTAATAATGAAAAAGCCCGGCATAATGGGTACCCTAAAGAGCTTATAAGGTACCTAATAATGAAAAATCCAGGCATAATGGGTACCCTATAGAGCTTGTAAGGTACCTAATAATGAAAAATCCAGGCATAATGGGTACCCTATAGAGCTTATAAGGTACCTAATAATGAAAAAGCCCGGCATAATGGGTACCCTATAGAGGTTATAAGGTACCTAATAACGAAAAAGCCCGGCATAATGGGTACCCTATAGAGGTTATAAGGTACCTAATAACGA
>CALCRD010000502.1 GCA_937894355.1 uncultured Bacillus sp. | reverse complement strand
GAAAAGAATATCTGTCGTACTGGTATTGAACGATCAATGTGTCATTCGACAGCGGGGGTGGAACTACCTAATGGTGAATTATTAACCGCTTGGTACGAGGGTAAATATGAAATGGCAACCAACTCGGTTATAGCTATAAGTACAACAGAAGGTTATTCATCATGGCGAAGGCAGATAGATGGCAAAAATAACTTTAAATGGAAGGAACCAGAGATATTTATAGATATTCCAGAAACAGCTGTGGGTAATCCCGTTTTATTAACCGGAAAAGATGGAATGATATGGTTGTATTTTGTCGTATTACATGGTCAGAGTTGGACTACATCACGAATAGCTCTAACTCCGTTATACCCGGAAAAAGTCAGTGAAAGAGCAATACCATGGCCATTGGAATTAAGTAATTGTCCAACGGGTTTTATGACTAAAAACAAACCTCTTAGGTTAAAAAGCGGAGTTTTATTGTTACCGATCTACGATGAAAAATCAACAACTCCTTTAGTGTTACGTTCAACTGATGATGGAGGTTCATGGTATATATATGGGGAAACAACAACGGGTTTCGGTTGTGCAGAACAACCTACATTAGTCGAGTTGCCAGACGGGACTATTCTCATGTTAACCAGGACAAATAAAGGTCGAATTTGGAAATCTTATTCGTATAATCAGGGTTTAACTTGGACTTCGAGTGAACCAACAGAGATGGCCAATCCTAACAGTGGTATAGATATGGTTTTTACTTCCCAAGGACGTCTTATTCTTATATTGAATGATTCAAGCTTTAGTAGGAATCGTCTTGTTGCTATGATATCTAACGATCAAGGTAAAACATGGCAAGACGATTTGATAGTAGAAGAAGTTGGAAATGGCGAGGCTTCTTATCCGGCAATTATTACTGATAAAGATAATTTGATTCATATTTTTTATACTTGGCAGCGTATAGAAATAAAACATCTTGTTTTTAAAGAAACATAATTTTTAAAGGAGGTTTATGATAATGGTTAATGTTAAATTAATTAAGAAATTTGCTCGAGATTTGGAACCTAGCACCAAAGAAAAAGTAGACTTAACAGTAAAAAAAATAGTTGAGGTAAAAAAAGGGGGTGGAAAGATTGTTGTAGTTACTGGGAGTGGCCCTAATATTCATGAAGGCGTGACCACTTTATTGGCGGAGCTAATCGATAAAGAAATTGTCGATGGCATAATCACAAGTTCTGCAGTAATTTCTCATGAAATGGCTGGGGCTTTGGATAGAGTTAAACGATTTAATGGTGGGAAAATTGGAATAGATACAACTAACCTTCCTCGAGGAGATATTTTTGAAATTACCATGATGAGTGAAGAAGCTTTAAAGGCTTTGTCTAAAGAAATGATTATTGATTTTGATTTATATAAGAAAGCCTTGGCGGTTGAAGAGAAAACGATTATCAAAGCTGCCGGCAATATGGCTTATCCAATGGGTCTGAGGAATGAGAAGTTGAGTGTTGAGATTGAAGTGCTTGCTAAGACAGTTGGATTACCATTCGAAACAGTGGCCGGATTAGGAGCGGATAAACATACTATGATTGGTGCGGGTGCTCGTCGAGGCGTTCCTGTGATTGTTTCCGTCACTCAATTAGTTGGTGGAGGGATGGTGGGTTTATGTATTGGTGATACTATTTCTTTAAAAAGACGTTCCGCCCTTATTGCGAAAATGCTTGGTTCTGCCGATATAATCATTGAATCAGGGGTAGCATTAACTCAAGAAATTCATGATGGTCCATTTGAAACGTATACTGGTCATGGTATATGGCCTTATTGGCAAGGATATTCAACTTTTAGTCTAAGGGATAAGACTTTAATTAGGATTGATTTAGATCGAAATTTACAGGTGGTTTGGGAACAAGAGAGAAGAGGAAGTGAAATTCAGGAAGCGATAAATAAGGGGCTTCCAAAAACCAAGAAAACCGGTATTCCTTTTCGCATGGAGATGTCGGGTTTTGCTCGTTTGGAAGGAAGTACCCCAATTATTGGTGATTTAGGAGTAATATGGCCAATAATGGTTCAACAAATATCAGAAGAATTGAATATTGATTTATCGTTTATTTCGTACCCCCAAGAAACAGAAGAGGGCAAAAAAATGCGTAATTGGATAGTTGATCAAGTTAAACCTATTGACCGAGACTTAATTACTTCTAAATTAAAAGACCAAGAGCTAATAGCTAATTTGTCTAAAGTACTATAATAAAAATTTAAATAAAACTAAAGAAACTGGAGGTTTGAAAAAATAATGAAAGCGTTTGGTGTAATTCCGGCCCGGTATGGATCAAGTAGATTTCCCGGTAAGCCTTTAGCTGATATTGAAGGTAAACCAATGATTGTTCGTGTTTATGAACGTGCTAAACTTGCCAAAACACTCGACGGGGTCATAGTTGCGACCGATGATGAACGGATAATTAATGCAGTTAAAGATCACGGGGGGAAAGCCGTTATGACCTCAAAGGATCACCCCAACGGTACGCAACGGATAGCTGAAGCAGTAAAAGATGTAGATGCAGATTTGTTTATTAACATTCAAGGCGATGAACCGCTTCTTGACCCGTTAATGATTGATTTGCTTGTAGAAGCGTTGGAAAAAAACCCTTCAATTCCGATGGCAACTCTACGTAAAAAGATTGACATTAATAGTGATTTTGAAGATAGAAATATTGTTAAAGTTGTTGCAGGTTTGGATGGGTGTGCTTTATATTTTTCCAGAGGAAAAATTCCTTATCCCAGGCATTCCCAATATCACCAGGCATTTGAACATATCGGGATTTATGGATATAACAAAGATTTATTATTAAGATACTCTGAATTACCAATTGGACCATTGGAACAGACGGAATCATTGGAACAACTAAGAGTCTTAGAAAATGGATATAAGATTCTAGTTATTAACTATGAGAAAGAATACAATGGTATAGGTGTTGACACTAAAGAGGATTTAGAAAGAGTCAGAACCATTTATAGGGAGCAAATGGGAAAATGAGTAATCTATTATCTTCAGTTTACGTCAGTTCAATTCTTTTTGATTCCCTTGTTCAAAAAGGGATGAGTTTTAACAATTGGCTTCAGCAATTGCTCTCTTTAGGAATACATGGGGTTGAAATTAGAGAGCAACATCTTGGTTTTCCAGGATGGGATCAAAATGAAGTTATCCGCGCCCTGTCGAAACGTCCGTATACAAAAACGACTTTTGCCACTAATTTTAGATTAGATGATGTTATGAATGCTACTAAGAGAAAAAACTTATTATTGCAGATGGATTTTGTTTCTTCTATTAATGCCAGGATTATTAGAGTTTTCCCGCCGTCAAGCAGACTTAATGAAAAGGAAATGGCTTTGTTCTCCGAAATAATCACGAAAGCATCAAATAAAGAACTTGTTTTGGTAGTTGAAAACACTGCACAGGAAAATTTAGCGAAGTTTAAAAAAATAATGGACGATTTTTCCACCAAAGCGATCGGAGTTACTTTTGATACAGGAAATGCTGTTTTGGCGAAAGAGGATCCCGTGCAAATGTTCAAGGAGTTAAGGGAAAAAATTAAGTATGTTCCTTCACTTTAACAGTGATATTAAAAGACAACCTCTGTGAGCCTTGAAAACAATGG
>CALCRD010000501.1 GCA_937894355.1 uncultured Bacillus sp. | reverse complement strand
GTGAGCCCGCGAACCGCTCGTGCCTGGAACGGAAATCAACAGCCTAGTTTAACAGTGCCTTTAATATAAATTGAATTCTAGCAAAAAGTAGAAATTTAGACATATTATTCTGGCGGTAAACTTAAAATTCAAAATCAGGGTGAAAAGAATGTTCATTACCACGGCAGGACGAACAAATCTAGTTATGATTAACAAGGCTATATCGATAGCCACAAAACTACAGATTCCTTATATTATTCGAAATAAAAAATCAGTAACTGCATTGCAGACTGAAAATAAAGCTGATTGTATTGTAGTGGGGAAAACGCAGCTAGAGCTATTTCCTAGAGGGGAAGTGGCCCCGTTTTTCTTTCACCCCAACTCAGCCATGTTTCGGATTAAACGTTTAATGAACGGTGAACATGACCCATTCGTTGAAGCAGCCCAACTTGAAGACGGGATGTCTGTACTAGACTGTACTCTTGGTTTAGCTTCAGATAGTATCATCGCTAGCTTTGTAGTAGGAACAACTGGAAGCGTCATCGGTACAGAAGCGAACAAATATTTAGCCTATCTAGTTAAAGAAGGCTTAATGCAATGGGACTCAGGAGTACCAGAAATGAACTCGGCCATGCAAAGAATCAAAGTATTTAACACGAATTCATTTGATTTCTTAAAATCACTTGAAACCAATAGTTTTGATGTTGTGTACTTTGATCCGATGTTTGAAGAACCTGTAATTGCATCAGATGGAATCAAAGCCTTAAGTCGTTTTGCTGCAAGAGATGATTTAACAGAATCGCTAATTGAGGAAGCTTTGAGAGTGGCAAAAAGTAGAGTCGTTCTCAAGGATCACTTCCGTAGTGATCGCTTTGAAAAATATCGATTTAAACCAATTCGACGAAAATCGGCAAAATTTCATTTTGGTGTGATAGAAAAATCCTAATCGGTTCACAAATTATGACATCTTTCTTTTTCTTTATCTGATAAATAATAGTATAATAAACGTATTTAATAAAATTATTTATACTATTAATGGAGGATGGAAATGAACATCGTTGCTGCCGAGCGGATGAATGCTTTCCAACAAAGTATTTTTTCTGAATTAACAAAGTTAAAAAAGTTACAGCTTTCCGAAGGTCATCATGTGATCGATTTAAGCATCGGAAGTCCTGATTTACCACCACCTACCTTTGTTAAGCAATCAATGACAGAGGCTATAAATACATACAATTCTTTTGGTTATTCGCTAATGGGAACAACAGAATTCACTCAGGCGGTCTCCTCCTATTATGACCGAAGTTTTTCGGTGAAAATTAATCCAGATGAAGAAGTAGTCCTATTAATGGGATCTCAAGATGGATTGGTTCATTTGCCAATGGTTTTATGTAATCCTGGAGATTATATACTCGTACCCAATCCTGGCTATCCTGCGTACACAACCGGTGCGACGATGGCTGGAGCAAATATCTATTCTATGCCCCTTTTAAAGGAAAATGATTTTTTACCTGATTTGACAAAAATCCCGCAAGAAGTACTTAAAAAAACAAAATTAATGATTTTAAACTTCCCGGGTAACCCGATACCAGCTATGGCGACAACTGAGTTTTTTCAGGAGGTTGTCACTTTTGCAAAGAATAATAATATTGTTGTTCTTCATGATTTTGCTTATTCAGAGCTTTACTTTGCTGAAAAGCCGATTAGTTTTTTATCAGTTGCTGGGGCAAGCGAAGTTGGGATTGAAATGAATTCACTTTCAAAGAGTTTTTGTATGGCTGGCTCTCGTGTTGCATATGCAGTAGGGAATCGAGATATTATTAGTATTCTAGCGCAGTTTAAGTCCAATCTAGACTATGGAGTATTTTTCCCGACTCAAAAAGCGGCCAGTCGAGCTTTGACAGATGAGTCAGATTATCTTAGCTCTAACCGGATGATCTATAAACAACGAAGAGATTTGCTAATAGATGGTTTGAAAAATCTTGGCTGGGAAATTGATCGTCCTGAAGCATCGATGTTCATTTGGGCAAAAATACCAGATGGCTTTACTTCGACAGAATTTACCGTGCAATTAATCAAGAGAGCTAATGTTGTGGTAACGCCAGGCGTTGCTTTTGGAGAATGGGGAGAAGGCTATGTCCGGATTGCCCTTGTTCAACCTGAGGAGGAAATTATCGCTGCACTAGACAATATCCAAAAAAGTGGGATTTTTAGCCCGCAAATAAGTTGTTAAGGAAGGAGTAATAGGCCATGCCAAAATGGTTGCAAAAGTCGTTAGTCGTTTTAATAACAGTATTAACATTTGGACTCGTTACTCCTCCGCAGACGCTTTTTTTGGAGAAACTTGATGTTGATAAGTCATTAGAGCGTGATACTCGCGATGAAAATACGTCTGACCTTATTGTTGAGCAATCTATTGTTGAAGATGTTAAAGAAGATTACCTGCAGGTAGATAAACAAAAATGGGTACAATTATTAATGAAGGAAGCAGAGAATCACGCTTTAACAAAATTCGGTCAAAAAATCAAGCCGGTAATTGAGGATGAATTTCGCCAAGTGATTTTACCTAATGTAGAAAAAGCGATTACTTTAGTAGCTGAACAATACCCTGATGAGGATTTAGCAAACTTAGCTATGTCAGAAGTTCCGGGAAGAGGAATGTCAGAGAAAATCTTCCATATTACCGATATTAATAAGGGTTCCGATGTCATTCGGTTTCATGTAAGACGGGATCACCCACCCCTACAAGGATATTGGTTTAATTTTCATTATCATACCTATCATGATAAGTTTCAAGAACATCACGATTTAGGTGCAATTTATTGGGCTAAAAATACTCCACCAAAATGGATGAGTTAAAATCGGGATAAAGGAAAAAATATTTCTGTAGTTTTTGAAACCTTTTTCTTTTATTTCCGTAAAAATAAATATTGAAAAAATAATGGAGGTTTTTTAAATGGCGATTAGTCTTTCAAAAGGTCAAAAGGTAGATTTAACTAAAACAAATCCTGGATTATCTAAAGTAATAGTTGGACTTGGCTGGGATGTTAATAAATACGATGGTGGAAATGATTTCGACTTAGATTCGTCTGTTTTTTTACTTGGTGACAATGGTAAGGTAGCTTCTGAAAGTGATTTTGTTTTCTACAACAATACAACAGGTGGAAATGGTTCAGTTGTACATACTGGCGATAATCGTACAGGAGCTGGAGATGGCGATGATGAGCAAGTAGAAATTGATTTGGCAAATGTACCAGCCAACATTCAACGCATTACCTTTACGATTACAATTCATGATGCAGAAGCTCGTAGTCAAAACTTTGGTCAAGTATCCAATGCCTATGCTCGTGTTCTTAACGCGGGATCAAATGAAGAATTGATGCGTTTTGATTTAGGTGAGGATTTCTCAATTGAAACAGCAGTTGTGGCAGGAGAATTATATCGTCATAATGGCGAATGGAAGTTTAATGCCATTGGTAGCGGCTACCAAGGTGGATTAGCCGCTCTTGCAACAGATTTCGGTTTGCAAGTTGGTTAAAAAGCTATGGTAAGTTTGAAGAAAGACTCGGCTTTGCCGAGTCTTTCTAAACGCCTTTTTTTCTAAATATTGGGCTTAAATAAGGAGATTACTCTTCTATAAATGGGTTCGTGTGATAAATATTTATTGTTTTTTTTACTACTAGGAGGAACTCAACAATGTTGCAAGGGATTATCGATACTTACGCCATGTTTTTTGATTGGCAGATGTGGATAAAGG
>CALCRD010000500.1 GCA_937894355.1 uncultured Bacillus sp. | reverse complement strand
GGAGGGGTCAAGACAATAGAGACAGCCACCAAGCTTATATGAGAGGGGGTAGAGGTAATGACCAAGACGGAAATCAAAAAGGACTTGATTGACCAATTAGAGCGAAACGGGATTTTTGGAAAACATTATCTCGACCTCGTAAATGACTACATGTCGCTTTGGGATATCAAGAACGAGCTGATTAAAGATATTAAGGTTAGAGGGGTATCGATTAAGTGGAATAACGGCGGAGGTCAAGAAGGTTACAAGAAAAACGATTCAATCTCAGAGCTGAACAAGACTAACGCCCAGATGCTGAAAATTCTAAACGAGCTGGGGTTGAAGGCCAAAAGTGAAGTGATTCCGGATGATAACGAGGAAATGTAATTACCATCCGTTTATCGATTCCTACATGGACGATATCCGTTCCGGTAAAATAATCGCCGGGAAAGATATTCATAAGGCAATGGACTACATCGAGTACAAACTCGACAACCCAGATGTTATTATTGGCCATGAGAAAATTGAAAAAGCAGTAGAACTGACCGAAAGGTACTTTGAAATAAAGCTCTTAAATTGGGAGCTTTTTTTGTTTGCATTAATTCACTGTTATTATGATTCATCTGATACAGTTGTATTTGATGAGTTCTTAATTTTAATGGGTCGGGGCAACGGGAAGAACGGATTCATTTCCCCGCTGGTCTGGTATCTTACGACACATTACCACGGTGTTAAAGGTTACAACGTTGATATTATTGCCAACAGCGAAGATCAAGCCAAAACCTCTTTTGATGATATTTATAATATGCTGGAACGGACTTGGGCAAAGTCTAAATTGTTTTTTTACAAGACCAAGCAAATTATAACCAATCTCAAAACCGGGTCATACATCAAATACAACACATCAAACGCGGCCACTAAAGACGGTAAGCGGTCAGCCTGTTTGGTATTCGACGAGGAACACGAGTACGAGAACTACGACCGAATTAAAGTTTTTACTTCCGGATTTGGCAAAAGAAAACATTCCAGAATTTTTAAAATCACTACTCAAGGATATGTTCGCGGTGGTGTTTTAGACGAGGATTTGCAATTAGCCGAAGATGTCTTAAACGGTGAAATTAAAGATATTGGCTTATTACCGCTGCTTTACCGGATTGACTGCAAAGAGGACGCAGAGAACCCGGAAATGTGGGTCAAGGCTAATCCTTCTCTGCCGTACTTCCCGGAGCTCAAAAAAGAGATGGACAAAGTATTTATCAAAATGAAATACCAGTCCCATCTAGCAATTGATTTCATGACTAAGCGGATGAACTTTCCTGCCGAGGATATGTTCGCAGTTGTCGCGCCTTGGGATAAAATCATGGCAACCAACAAACCTATCCCTTACGACGAATTGGAGGGCTTGCAATGTGTTGGCGCTATCGACTATGCAATGATTACCGACTTTGCCAGCGTTGGATTAATGTTCAAACATAAGGGTAAGAGGGTTTATATTGAGCATACTTTTGTTTGCCGCAAAGCGCTGCAAATTGAAAGCAGACCAATTAAATTCCCGGTACAGGAAGCGGTTGAAAAAGGACTAATCACGATTGTTAAAGAGGATTCAATCACCGCCGACATTATCGCTAATTGGTTTTTAGAGCAAGCGAAAAAATATAACATTATAAATATTGCTTGTGATTCGTATCGTTCGAGTTTGTTAAAAGCCAAATTTACCGAGGTTGGTTTGCCACTGACAGAGGTCAGATCCGGCCCGATAACCCATGCGAAGGTCGCTCCGCTGATCGAATCAATGTTCGCAGAAGAAACCTTGATTCTTGGCGACAACATGACAATGCGCTGGTATATCAACAATACTTGTATCGAGTTAGACACAAAAGGTAATGTGACATATAAAAAGATTGAACCCAAAACCCGCAAAACTGACGGGTTTTTTGGTTTAATTCACGCTTTAGTTTTAGATTCAGAATTGGTTGAAGTCAACGAAAACATTATGATACTTGACGTTTACACGTATTAAGGAGGTGATAATTTAATGGTGATGTGGGATTGGTTTTTAGGTATGTTCAACAGCGAAGGAACTTTGAATTTAGATGTCTACTGTGGAGAAGTTGCCGCGGAGGTCTGGTATAAAGAGTTAGCTATTCAGTCGTGTATTAATCTGATTGCTAACACTGTTTCGAGAGCTGAATTTCAAACATTTGAGAAAGGCAAAGAAGTCAGAAAAGATAACTACTACCTTTTCAACGTGGAGCCGAATCAAAATAAGTCTGCAAGCAAATTCTGGCACGATGTTATTTCCAAGCTGGTTTATGACAACGAGTGTTTAGTAATTCAACAAGAAGGAAAGTTTTACGTTGCAGATAGCTTTGACAAGGTCGAGTATGCTTTTAAAGAAAACATTTATAAAAACGTCGTTGTTACCGGCTTTGGCTTGAAAGGTTCTTTTGTTGAATCGCAAGTGTTCCATTTTGAACTACATAACGAGAAAATCCGGTCAGTGATCGAGGGTTTGTATCAGTCATACGCCAAAATGCTTGCGGCTAGTAAGTCGAATTACATCAAAAACAATTCGCGGCGTGGGAAACTTAAGGTTCCGACGAATTATCCCCAAACTGAAAAAGCCCAAAAGGAACTAGAAACACTTCTCGGCTCCAAGTTCAAGCGGTTTTTTGATGCCGAAGGGAGCGCAGTTGTACCGCTTACAAACGGGTTGGAATACGAAGAGCTGACCAGCAACATCGGGGTAAAAGGTGGAGCCGATGGCAGGGATATCCGGGCATTCGTGGATGATATTTTTGATTTCGTGGCCATCGGATTTCAAATCCCGCCACAGTTATTAAAAGGCAACGTCGCCGACACCGACAAGGCAGTCGGTAATTTTTTGACCTTTTGCATTAATTTTTTCGCGGAGTTGTTGACGGACGAAATTAACCGCAAGCTCTATGGCAAAAAGGCGTTCTTGGAGCGAACATATGTCAAACTCGACACAACCAGAATCAGAGCGGTTGACATTGAAAATGTTGCAAATGCCTTGGATGTGCTTGTGAGAATCGGTGCTTATTCCATTGACGACTGCTTAAAAATTCTTGGGATGGAACCGTTAAACACCGAATGGAGCTGCTCCAGGTGGATGACAAAAAACTATTCTCCGATTGAATTCGCTTTGAAAGGTGGTGAGAAAAATGGAAATTCCTAAAATCGAAACTAGGTTAGAAGTAAAAAACGAAGCCGAGGGAGCCGCTGACTTATACCTTTACGGGACGATTCGGCAGGCGTGTTGGTGGGATGATGAAGATGATTGCGTTTCGGCGAATGGGGTAAGAAAGAAACTCGCAGCGCTGAAAGGCAAAGAAGTAAACGTCCATATCAATTCGCCGGGTGGTGATGTGTTTGAATCAATAGCGATTTGCAACTTGTTGAAACAGCATGATGGAACAGTCAATGTTTACATCGACGCAATGGCTGGAAGCGGAGCTAGTGTAGTTGCCACTGCCGGGGAAAAGGTCTTTATGTTTGCTAACAGTATGCAGATGATACACAACGCCTGGACCGTCGCTATCGGTAATGCTAAAGAGCTACGCAAAGTAGCGGACGACTTAGACAAAATCAGCGGATCCGTCAAGCAAAGTTATTTAGCTAAGTTTGTCGGCGAGGAATCCGAACTAGATCAGCTGCTCGATGATGAAAGTTTTTTAACCGCCGAGGAATGCCTAGCCTTCGGTTTGTGCTCTGAAATCATTGAGCCGAAGAAAACCGAGGAACCAGAACAAAACATTAAGCAATCATTATTTGCAAAATATCAAAAAAATATCCAAAACAGCGAAGGAGAGGAAAATCAGACCTCTCTTCTTTGCAAGTTTAAAAATTAGGAGGAATAAACGAATGAAAAATCCGGATTTAGCAGTAAAAAACGAAGCAGAACTGCAGGAACAAATGAAAGTTGCCATCGAAAGTGGTGACAGTGAAGCCTTTGTTAAGGCGCAGGTTGAAATGGGGCAAGCAATCGAAGCCCGTATTTTGCAGGAAGCGCGGCAAGCCACCAACGAAGATTTGAACGACCAGGCAGTTATGACCAGGCGCGGTTTGAATCCGCTGACCAAAGCAGAAACCGAGTATTACAA
>CALCRD010000499.1 GCA_937894355.1 uncultured Bacillus sp. | reverse complement strand
CTTTCACTTTTTCTACTATTTGAAAAATAAGCCTTTGGGAAGCCTCGGATAACCGCGTTTCCTTTGCTTCCCGTTGCTTTTATTAAAAGAATCAAGAGAACCGTCCCTGATGTACCTACCTGATATGGCTAAATGGTGTAATCCTGAGGGATAAAGACTTTTAATTGTTTGGGTTTTACATAGACGATATCTTTTATTTTAATGTTTAGGTTACGGTAAAGTTCTTTTGGTATCTCTGCTTCGAGGTATTCGTTTGTATCATTTCTACGGAGTTCAACACGCACTAGTGGGCCAACCGAATGCAGGTAAACGACCGTTGATTCAACTGCCTCATTTAGTGGGTCTTCATAATCAATATGAATATCGTGAGGACGGACATAACCTACCGCATCTGTGTGCTCAAATTTTGAAAACTCTGGTGCATCAACTGCAATACTGCCATCACTTAGTTTCCCGTTATGCAGACGACCTGGAAAAATATTTACATTCCCTAAAAAGTCAAATACAAACGGATTGTTTGGAGTATCATAGACCTCTTCTGGACTTCCTACTTGTTCAATCCTGCCTTCATTCATGACCACAATTCTATCTGCTACATCCAGCGCTTCCTCTTGATCGTGGGTAACAAAAATACTAGTAATATGAAAATCATCATGAAGTCTTCTCAGCCATCGGCGAAGATCCTTCCTCACCTTAGCATCCAAAGCTCCAAAAGGTTCATCAAGTAATAACACTTTAGGTTCAACGGCTAATGCTCTAGCTAGTGCAACCCGTTGACGCTGCCCCCCTGAAAGCTGTCCAGGAAAACGGTCAGCATAGTTATCTAATTTTACAAGATGCAAAAGTTCCTCAACTTTTTCCTTAATTTGTTTTTTTGAAGGTCGTTGGCTCCGAGGTCTTACTTTCAATCCATAGGCGATATTATCAAATACGTTCATATGGCGAAATAAAGCATAATGTTGAAATACAAACCCAACATTTCTTTCTTTCGTATTGATCGTTGTCATATCTGTGTTTTCGAAAAGGATATTTCCCTCATCCGCAGCTTCTAACCCAGCAATGATTCGAAGTAGAGATGTTTTCCCTGAACCTGAAGGACCTAACAGAGCAACTAGCTCGCCGGTCTCAATATTTAAATTAATTTCATCCAATGCTTTAAATGAACCAAAAGTTTTCGTTATATTATTTATTTGAATACTCATTTGAATTACCCTTCTTCCCCATGTTCATGCTATTATTCAACTTCATTTATCTGCAATTGTTGTTTGGCTTTCCACTCAACAAAACTTTTTAATAGTAAAGTAATAATGGCTAGAATCGACATTAATGATGCGACGGCAAACGCTGCTGAAAATTGATATTCATTGTATAAAATTTCAATGTGTAAGGGCATGGTATTTGTCATTCCGCGAATATGTCCTGAAACTACAGATACTGCTCCAAATTCACCAACCGTACGAGCATTACATAGAATCATGCCATAGATTAAGCCCCATTTCATATTCGGCAAGGTGATGTACCAAAAGGTTTTCCAGCCGCTAGCTCCTAAGGTAATCGAAGCTTCCTCCTCAGTTGAACCTAATGTCTGCATCAATGGGATGAGCTCACGTGCTACAAACGGTAAGGTCACAAACACTGTTGCCAGAACAATCCCTGGTAGTGCAAACACGATTTTTATGTCATGCTTGGACAACCATGGTCCAAATAAACCATGCGAACTAAATAATAAAATAAATACCAAACCGACAATTACCGGGGATATTGCAAAAGGTAAATCAATGATGGTTAATAAGATACTTTTTCCTTTAAATTGAAACTTTGTAATCGCCCAGGCTGCCGCTATTCCAAAGATGGTATTAAGGGGAACGGCAATGACAATTACCAGCAATGTTAATTTAATTGCTGACAATGCATCTGGTTGAGTAATTGAGGCAATGTAAAGCTCTAATCCTTTTTCAAAAGCTTTTATAAAAATGGCTACCAAAGGTAACACCAAAAATATTCCCAAAAAACCAATCGCCACGGTAATTAACAGCCAACGAACAATTCTTGGTTCAGTTGTCGAGATTACGCAAGGCTTTGGTTCGGTCGAAAGTTGAAGCGGAACATGTCCTGCCATAACTGTACCTCCTTAATCATTTGCTAGTCTTCTATTCATCCACCTTTGAAAAAGATTGATAGTTAATAGGAGAATAAAAGAAAAAATAAGCATCACTGCAGCAATAGCGGTAGCACCGGCATAATCATATTGCTCCAGTTTCGTCATAATTAATAATGGCGTAATTTCTGTTTTCATTGGCATATTCCCAGAAATAAACACTACGGAACCGTATTCACCAATCGCCCGGGCAAACGCAAGAGCAAATCCTGTAATTGCTGCTGGAAGCAGTTCAGGTAAAATAAGTTTACTAAAGGTTTGCAACCTATTTGCGCCTAAACAGAAGGATGCTTCCTCAATTTCCTTTTCAAAGTTTTGCAGGACAGGCTGAACCATTCGGACGACAAACGGCAAGCCAATAAAAGTAAGGGCAATGGTCACACCTAAAGAAGTGTATGCCACCTTGAAATTTAGAAATTGGCCAATCCAGCCATTTGGTGTATATAAAGTAGTAAGCGCTATCCCCGCTACAGCGGTCGGTAAAGCAAAGGGTAAATCGACTAATCCATCAACAATCTTTTTTCCAGGAAAAGAATAACGAACCAATACCCAGGCAATGACAACTCCAAACACAACATTAATCAAAGCTGCTGCGAAGGATGCTCCAAAGCTCAATTTATAGGAAGCTACTACTCTTGGATCGGAAATTGTTTCCCAAATTTTTGTCCATTCCAATGTAAACGTATTTAAAAATATCATTGATAATGGCAATAAAATTAACAAGCTTATATAAAACATTGTAAAACCAAGTGAAATTCCAAATCCAGGTAATATACTGTAGGATTTCAGTTTAAACTGGTTCTTCATCCTAACACCTCTTTAAGTAAGTGCGGGAAAAGGCATCTGAATCAAGGTGAACAATTGACTCTTACAATTATTCAACCTTGTGTTCAGTTAGAGTTGTTGCTTTTGCCTCTTCCACCCTTTTAATTATGGTTGGTAAATCTGATCAAATGTTCCGCCATCTGAGAAATGAGTTGTTTGAGCTTTTTTCCAACCGCCAAAATCATCATTAATGTTGACTAAATCAATTTTAGGGAATTGATTTTTATATTTTTTTAGAATGTCTGAGTTACGCGGGCGATAATAATTTTTCGCTGCGATTTCTTGTCCCTTTTCTGTATATAAATACTCAAGATAAGCTTCTGCTACTTCACGAGTACCTTTTTTGTCGACAACTTCATCGACTACGGCTACAGGTGGTTCAGCAAGAATACTTATCGAAGGATTCACGATCTCAAACTGATCCTTTCCTAATTCATTTAATGTAAGATAAGCTTCATTTTCCCAAGCGATTAAAACATCACCAATTCCTCTTTCAACAAAGGTTGTTGTAGACCCGCGAGCCCCTGAATCTAGTACTTCTACATTTTTATAAAGTTTATTGATAAAGCCTTTTACTTTTTTCTCATCGCCTTTGAATTCTTTGTCGGCATAAGCCCAAGCAGCTAAGTAATTCCATCTTGCTCCACCAGATGTTTTTGGATTTGGAGTGATTACAGAAGTTCCTTCTTTCGTTAAGTCATCCCAATCTTTAATGTTTTTTGGATTTCCTTTTCTTACAAGAAACACGATTGTCGAGGTATATGGTGTTGAATTATTTTTGAATTGTTTTTGCCAATCTTTTTCGAGTAATCCATTGAAATTTACAATTTCATCAATATCATAAGCCAGTGCTAATGTAACGACATCTGCTTCTAAACCATCAATAACTGCGCGAGCTTGCTTTCCTGATCCACCATGAGATTGTTGGACGGTCACTTGTTGACCTGTTTTTTTCTCCCAATGCTTGGCAAATTCCGAATTAAATTCCTGATATAGTTCCCTTGTTGGATCATATGAAACATTTAATATCTCAACTGGTTCCTTTTTCTTTTGATTTTCAATCGCTTTCGACTCTGTTTTTTCTCCAGATTTGTTTTCTTCCTTTTTACTAGTTTCTTGAGTATTGCTGCATCCTGTTAGAGCAATCAATCCGACAATCAAGATTAATACTAACTTCCATGCTAATGACTTTCCTTGCTTCATTACAAACCTCTCCTCTTTTTTTACTTTTTTTAATTAAGGCTTCAATTCTTTTTCTAAAAAATAGCAGACCTTGGTTTGTTTGATTAGCTATTAATCTAGAACACCAAAACCAACTTAACCAAGCGAATAACTACGAATTAAAAGAATATAGGTTTTATAGTAACCATATTTAACCAATGTGTCAACTTGGTTTTTG
>CALCRD010000498.1 GCA_937894355.1 uncultured Bacillus sp. | reverse complement strand
CCTTCATTGTTTCAAATAACGCCTCGAATAATTGTATGGCATTATTAACCTTGTTTACCGGTATATCTTGTTCTTGATGAGAAAGCTTTATCCCAAGAACTGGACGGATTTTTTTTGTGTTTTCTTGATCAAATAACCACATTGGGAAATTACTTAATACCCCTCCATCCACCACAATATTTGTACCGGTGGAGGTCTTTATTTTTACAGGTTCGAAAAAATAAGGAAGACTGCAACTCATTCGAATAGCACGAGCAATCGAAAATGATCCTGGGGAAATTCCATACTTAGGAAGATCATCTGGTATTACCAGAATTCGGCCGTTGGATAAATCCGATGCGATTACCCTAAGAGTTTGTGGTGCTAAATCCGAAAATGTTTTCAGACCTTTCTGGGCTAACTTTTCTTCAATCCATTTTTCCAAATTATTCCCTTTATACAAACCCATCTTCCAATAGATAAGAAGCCATCTTGCCAACGATAAGGGAATTGGGCTTTTACGTATATCCATGAACGTCTTTAAATCGAGGTCATTAAGTAATTCAAATATTTGCTTGCTTGAATATCCTGCAGTAATTAAGGCAGCGATAATCGATCCCGCACTCGTTCCCGCTACTCTTGCAAAGCTAAATCCTCTTTTTTCGATTTCTTCGTATGCACCAATTAGGGCAAAGCCTTTAATACCTCCTCCAGAAAAAACACCGTCTATTAACATGCAAGCCACTCCCATCGATGTAGGCTAGATCTACGCCCTTGATACATCTTTAAGCACTTACATGGAAAAATAGTACGGTGTACATGTTGCTCATGTAAAATATTCAATTTTAGCTTCTGGAAAGAATGTACCGATATACTGCCGAATTGTTTGTTCCAAATCTTGGGCTTCTTCTGTCGGATAAACGTATTTCCCGATCCCATACTTGCCCCATTTGTATTTTCGCTTTTCTTCATTCATTTCTAGCTTTGTTTTTGGGTATCTTTTTTCAATGACTCTTTTAGCAGGTTTGGTAAAACGATGCTGAATTAGCTCAAATGTTAAATCGGATAGATCTATCCCAACCAAAGCTTTGCTTAGTCGATCAAAAAGCTCGTAGTAACCCTCTTGCCAGCCTTCATGCATATAAATTGGGGCAACAATAAAGCCCAGTGGATAGCCGGCATTGGCGACCTTCCTTGCCCCCTCCAATCGTTCATCGAACGATGAAGTTCCTGGCTCAAAGTTTTTAATGACATATCTGGAATTCACACTAAACCGAAAGCGTGTTTTTCCATTATGCTTTGCATCCAACAAATGGTCCACATGATGAAATTTTGTAACAAATCGCAATCTTCCTAACTCCGTTTGTCCAATAAACTCAATTGTCTTTTTCAGTGAATGAGTTAAATAATCAATTCCAACAATATCCGAGGTACAGGCTGCCTCAAATCGGGTGATTTCAAGCTTTCTCTCATCAATATACTTTTCAACCTGGGCAAAAATTTCATCTAAATTGACATATGTACGGATGTACGGCTTACTCCCGAGAGTCGTTTGCAGGTAACAATAGTGACAATGCCCCATACAACCTGTTGCTAAGGGAATAGCATACTCTGCAGAGGGCTTAGAAGTATCAAATTTCAACGTTCTCCTTATGCCTACAACCAGGGTCGACTTGGCGTTTCGATATTGCTGTAGCTCATTTTCACCAGGGATGCCACGAACCTGGTTATGGGAAGTGGTCTCCCTGACCTCAATCCCCATTTTAGTAAATTTTTCTTTAAGATCTTTTCCTAATGGATATTCTAATGCCTTTGGCTCAATAAAAACTAACTGCGGGATAAAGGGTTCCATTTGATTTGGCCTCTTTTCTTTCGGTAATTGCCTAGTTTTAGTATGGGCAAAAACGAACAAAGAGCACAAAAAATGAGGAGGGCAAAATATTTCCATCTGTAGCCTTGAAATAAAGTTTAATCAAAGATACCTCGCAAATCCGTATTTCGAGGTGAGTAAGGAGAAATTTTTTAAAAATTAATCAAATCGAATTCAAGTGTAGAAGGAGTAATGCGGATTTTAGGCTTCAAAATTAAACAACTTTATTGTCATTACACAACTGAATTGATAAATAGACCGAAAAAGTCCGCTAAATTTGTAATTAGAATGAAAAATAGCTTCAATAGACGGAGAGATTCCGTCTATTGAAGCTAAAAACGTGAAAATTAAGGGTTTTGGCTATCCATAACCAGAAAAAGTCCGCTTATTTCCCCTGAAACGAGCTCTATTTTGAAGATAACCGAAAAAAGTCCGCTTATTATTTACTTCTGCTGGTAACTAATTTAGGATAATACTTCTTAATTTTATTTGTTCCTTCCTTAACTTTTTTAAATTTGAAAAACAAGAATATGGCTCGAACATATAAATCAATCGCTATTGAAAGCCAAACCCCTGCAATCCCCATTTCAAAATGAATACCAAGTATATATACTCCTATTACACGAATCAACCACATTCCAATAGCTGTGCTATACATCGGGCTTTTCGTATCTCCTGCTCCTTGTAATGCTCCTGCTAAAATTAATCCAATAGCTAATGCAGGTTGAGCAAAAGCATCAATTCTTAGTGCAGTTACTACCATGTCAATTGCTGTCTGTTTATCCGTGAACCAAGTTGCCATCCATGGTGATAGGAAAAATAATAATACCCCACCAATGGACATAATAAAAACACCTATAATAGTCGTTAGCATCCCATACATATAGGCATCTTTTTGGTTATTTGCCCCAATACTTTGTCCAACTAATGTTGTTGCTGCGATAGCCAACCCATATCCCGGCATATAAGAAAAGGTTTCGATATTTCCAGCAATCGAATGGGAAGCATAGACATCTGCTCCTATTTTGAGTATTAATCCGAAATAAACTACCTGGCCGAACCGCATAATTAAACGTTCAATCGCTGTAGGAGTAGATATTTTTAAAATAGACAACGTATTCTCCTTTGAAGAACTCTCAAATAACGAAAAGGACACTTTTGAGCGTTTAATATAGAAGAATAACAGAAGTGTACCAATGATTCGTACAATGACTGTTGCCCATGCGGCTCCCGCTACCCCAAGTCCTTCTATTCCAAACATCCCAAAAATTAATATGTAGTCTAATCCAATATGAATAATATTAATCCATAAACTAACCTTCATAGGAGTTTTTGTATCACCAGCAGCTCGAAGTATACTGCCAAAGGTAAACATGAGGGAAATAAAAATAGAAGGAATGGCAACTATACGAAAGTAAGTCACTCCAGCTGTTAAAATTTGTGATTCTGCTCCCATTAAACGAAGCAATGGTTCGCTAAAAAAGAAGGTAATCAAACCAAATAGCAGTCCAAGTATGGCTGAAACGATGGTAGATTGCCGAGCAATAGATTTCGCTTTTGAAATATCTCCTGCCCCGATACTTCTAGCAATAAGAGAGGATGTTCCTACTCCTATTGCCATAAAAATAGCAATATAGACAGCTAAAACTGCATTTGCCACACCTACTGCGGTGACTTCATTTAAACCTAATTTGGCAACGAATAAAGTATCTACAAATCCGACCACAGTTTGTAATATATTTTCAATCATTGCTGGTACTGCTAAAGCAATGATGATGGAAAGTTTTTGTTTCTTGGTTTTATTTTGTATTGCGGCATCTTCCATTTTTAGGACTTCCTAACGGATATAATTGTCTAATGCCTTTTTCATGTCCTCTAAAACTTGTTCTTCGTTTCCTTGGCGAACGGCATCTACAACACAAGTTTCGATGTGGTCAGTAAGAAGCAATTTTGCCGTGTTATCAAGTGCTTTCCTAATGGCTGCAATTTGTATAAGTATATCGGGGCAATCACGATCGTCAATAGCCATTTGTTTTACACCCCGGACATGTCCTTCTATTCTTGCTAATCGATTAACAATGCTTTTCCTATGCTTGTGTTCATGATTATGTTCTTGATTTTCAGATTTCATAATTTCCCCTTCTTTAAATCAATTTTATCCCCCTAGGGGGGTTAGTTATTCAAATTCATTATATCCCCCCCAGGGGGTTATGTCATCAAAAAAAATAATACTAATTTCAAAAATTAGTCTTACTATAAATTATTTTCTTTAAGTAATTCCTTTAGCCTTATTTAGACTTTTACGAATATCCATTTTTCTGTAAAGGTGTTGCTCCATTTAATGGCCCTAAACATAAAGAAAGAACACAATCCATGCTGCTGAATATCTCGCCCGATTGCTTCTGGAATGTAACTAAATGTTAATATATTCCAATGTTAATTTAAATATTTACCCTCAAAAAGAAAAGCCGTCAATTATGACAGCTTTGAATCCTGAAGAAATGCGACCTTTTATTGAAGATCGTTTATTGAAGTAA
The DNA here is from genome assembly GCA_937894355.1 of uncultured Bacillus sp. Taxonomy (GTDB): domain Bacteria; phylum Bacillota; class Bacilli; order Bacillales; family Cytobacillaceae; genus Bacillus_BU. The sequence continues at coordinate 427 of CALCRD010000498.1, read as the reverse complement.
AGCATTATTCCAGATAAGGGTCCTAAAATGAAAATAAGTGCTTATCCTTGCTAGAGGAAAGCGCCCGATTGCTTAATAGTGAAAAACACGGAAAAGCTACTAAAACAGGTGAGGAAATACAAATTATTTAATAAACACCCCAAAGTTTTCATCATATTTTGTTGGACAAAACTCAATTAATTCATAGTCAGCAATATCATATTTATAAAATGGATCTTCTTTGATGATATTCATTACATAGTTTTTTGAATCCTGATTAATTAAAATAACGCCACCTACCCGGGGATTTCTCCTACCAGAGAAGATAAAATTTCTAAGATTATAATTCTTTTCTAAATAGAGTTTGTGTTCTTCTAAAAATTCGTCTACTTTTTCCAAAGAGACTTTATAAGTTAATAAAGCAATATACATAAAAATTTCATCCTCC
>CALCRD010000497.1 GCA_937894355.1 uncultured Bacillus sp. | reverse complement strand
AACAATGTTGTAAACGCTTGGGGAAAAGTAATTGAGCAATTCTTGATGATCCCAATGGCACATCAGATGGTCGGAGATTACTTAGTCATTGATGAAGCTCGTGATGAGGAAAATAGGCGCCATATGTTAATGCGTCCATATCAAGTCCACGCTCTACAAGCAGTTGAAGGTGCAGCATTTGGTTGGGACAATGACGAAAAATTACCTCATGGTGGTTTTGTTTGGCACACTACTGGTTCGGGGAAAACTATTACGAGTTTCAAGACTGCATTGTTTTTATCGACTAGAGCAGGATTTGATAAAGTCGTCTTCCTTGTTGATAGACGTGAGCTTGATAATCGTACCAGTGAAAACTTCAAAGCATACGCTGCTTACGAGCCGGTTTCCGTTGATGATACGAAACACACCTACCAGCTAAAAAAGAAGCTCAAGTCAGCTAAAACTGGAATTGTTGTAACAACAACATTTAAACTGAATTCTTTGGTTAAGGAAATGGAAGAAGCTCAAGATGCTAGTTTAGCAGATAAGAGAATCGTTTTTATAATCGATGAAGCCCATCGTACGACAATGGGGCAGATGATGGGAACCATTAAGGGCTATTTCAAGAAAAATGGACTCTTCTTCGGCTTTACTGGAACACCTTTATTTGATGAAAATAAAATCAAAGGAAAAATCGATGAAAAAAGTGAAGTCATCAATACGACTGAAAAGTTATTTGGACCTAATTTACATCAATATACGATTGATGAGGCGATTGCAGATAAAAATGTATTAGGTTTTCACGTAGACTATATCAACACTGGAGAATTCAAGAGTTATGAAGATTTAAGAGAGCAGCTAGCTGAGAAAATTAAGGAAGAACACCCTGAATTGACTGACAGAGAAATTGAACGTCAAGTTCAGGAAATGTCAGAAGTTGACCTTGAAAAGCAAGCTGTAAAACGAGAATTGTTTAAATACCAAGATGAAACGCATATTCCACGTGTTGTTGAAGAAATACTGAGTAACTGGGAATCACAATCACAAGTTAGAGAATTTAATGCTATTTTGACAGTGCGCTATAGAAATCGAGCGATTGCCTATTATGATGAATTTAAGAAACAATTGACAGTTCGTGGAGATAAGTTGAATGTGGCTATGACGTTTAGTTTCGGTAATGAAAATAATTCTACACCACTAGACCCTAATATTGTTAAAGGCATGTTTAAGGATTACGCTGCATTTACTGGCATTGAGTTTGTTTCTGGTGATAAAAAACACGGCGAGGATGCTTACTTTGAAGATATCGTGGAGCGTGCTACTCGAGGAGGTAGCGGACGAAATCCTAAGAATATAGACCTCGTGATTGTGGCAGACCAACTGCTGACGGGTTACGACTCTAAGCATCTTAATACGCTTTATGTTGACCGATCACTTAAGCTTCAAAATTTAATTCAAGCCTATTCACGAACAAATCGGGTGTATGGCTTAAATAAAGAGTTTGGAACGATTATCAACTTCCAATATCCACGGATTACCGAGGAAATGGTTAATATAGCTTTGAGGTTGTATGGAAGTGGTGGTAAGAGCAGTAAGGCAATCGTTGATACCTATGAAACTGCTGTAAAGAAATTAGCGATAAAAGTTTCTGAAATGATTCCGACTTTACCTGACCCTACTGAATGGCAGACAATTGAACGTAATGAGGAGAAAAAAGAAGCATTTATCCTCGCTTTTAAAGATGCTGCTGAGCAGTTGAATTTAGTAGAGCAATACTATGAATTTAAGTGGGATGATGTAACTTTTGGTATTGATGAGCATACTTGGTTGCAGTATGTCGGTGCGTTTAAAAACTTAACTTGGAAGCCAGGAACCCCACCTCCACCAACACCAATTAATACGCTTGTTGGAAGAACTAAGTTAGCAGGAACCCAAGTAATCGATGCAAATCATATTCTTAGTTTAATTGGTTCAAAAGTTACCTCACCTAACGGTGTACAAACGGTGGATAGTGAAACACGCCGTATTATTTATGAACAAATTCAAGAGTTGAGTAATATGGGGGAATATGAGCAAGCTCAGTTATTGAAGGAATTTGTGGATACTGAGCTTTTTCCTGGTAACTTATCGAGCGGTTTGAACTTTGATGAGGCATTTGAAGTTTGGAAAGCAAGTAAGCTACAGAATGCGGTTGTTGACTTTTCTTCGGAGTGGGGGCTAGATAGCGAATTACTTGGAAAATCAGTGAATTCATATTCTACTTCACAGCCTGATGTTGTTCCTTACATCAATGAACTCATTAGTAGTGTTGACTTTAGTAAGGCAACCAATCAAACGGCTGGCAATTTGTTAAGGCATAATATAGCACTAACTACCAAACTTCAAGAATGGTTTGCCGAAATCAAGCAAAAATATAATTAACTTGATGGTGGCTGTGAAGTGCTCGAAACGAAGAATAACCAGTAAAAATAGAATATGCTTGATTATAGAGTCGAGGAGATTATATTCCTTGGCTCTTTTTACTTTCACTTGGGAACAGCATAAACTTGAGGACGTTATACAAATTATTATGGGTAAATCGCAAAACTCCGAAAACTATACAGACAATCCTAGCGCCATAGGTGCCTTTTTCTGTTTCATCAATCTATAGATTCCTCCTCGATTACACGAATATAGTCATTATTGGGGTAGCGTCAGGAAACAGCGTTTTTTCCTGACGCTACCCCTTATTCATCAAAAATCTTTCCTCTTCTCAAATTCCACGCTGTTAAATCTAATAAATGAGATAAAAGTCGCTGATAAAAGTTGGAAATTACAGCAAGATGGAAATGATTAAATATTCAAAAACGTTTAGTCTTGCAATAGGAGATTTGCTGGAATGAAGCTTATTAAATACAGTAAACTGTGGGGTGTAATATGGGGAAAAGATTTTATATCTTAGTATTGGCTATTTCATTTACATTCATAAATGCCTGTAGTTTTATTGAAAAACCCTTGACAGCAACTGAGCAGGATTATGTTAATGCACTAACAATTATTACAATAGAATTAAGTTTATCTCAAACAGAGTTTTTATCAATATTAGAAGAAGTACGCAGAGATCCAGAATTATATATACCTTATCAGGCAAAAATTGTTGAACACATGTATTTACTATTCATTTGCACGACCACTTTTAATAAACTGCCTTCTCCTAAGAGCGACAGATTAGAAGAGATATATTTAATGTATGCCAAGTCGATGGATGAATTTAATGAAATAACTAACAAGCTAGTTTTCGGCAACGGCGGTGGAGACCTAGCTGATCAAATTAATGAACATTATAAAGTAGGATTTAAATATTTAGAAAAGGCAACCGACAAAATAAAGATGTTGCCACAAATAGATTTGGCTCACAATGAAAGAATACTTTCTGAAAAAGTAGAGAATATCATTGCGCAAGCTAAGTCACTTGAAAATAATAGCAAAAAACAAATCGTTAATAATATACCCAATGAGAATACAACATCAAATATGGAACAAAAAAGTGATACAAACATTCACCAGAAAAACGAGAACACTTCAAACATTAGTCAACAAGAAGAGGCACAAGAATCCACTCAAGATTCTCAGAACAATACCGAGCGAAGTGGTGTTTCACAAAATCAAAACTACGATGAAAGATATTTAATCTCAATAGACAAGGATTATCTAAGATATGAAAATAAAAAATTTGGCTATTCGCTTATCGTCCCAACTAGGTGGGAGAAGTGGGGAGAACTAATGGGCGAAGATGGAATAATATTAAATGGCGATATCGAAATTAGTTTTGAATCTCAAGCCCGCAAGTATCGAGAAGATATGGATCCTTTTCAGTTTGCGCGAGATAATGACTTGTTAATTCAAAAAGTAATATTAAATAGTGGCTATGAAGCAGACCTCATTACAGGCAACTTTTATGGAACTATTGTGTTTGAAATGATCGTTATTGAAAATGATATTGAATATCATATTAAGGCAACTCCTTCCGAAACATTCTATAATCAAAACCAACAGGTGCTATTAGATATAGTGAAAAGTTTTAAAATTAAAGGCCGTGATTACTGAAAATAAACACATATAAAGCATCCACCAAAATGGGGATTTTATATGTGTATGATCAACCAATACAACATTACTCGGAAGAGTACCCAACAAAACGGAAATATGTACGCTAAGTTTGATTCCCAAAAGTGTGCCTTTACCATGGAACGAATTCTAAAGTGTGCCAAATTCACATGTTAAAAACACTAAACACCGAATCCTGTTCAGATTTCACCTCCCAAAGAAAGTCCATTATTTATGCTGGTGGAGCTGCATCCCCCAATATACCTTCATAATCGATTTGCAGAAAATCCAACTACGGTAATTAAATACTGTTTGGATTTTTTTGGTTTTGGCTTTCAATTGGTGGGTGCCACGGTTAGAAACTCTGATGAAGTTGGAAGGAAATAAACTTCCAAGCAGAAATACTAAACAAATGCAACCAAATAATTGGAAAAGCAAAAAATAAAGTTGGGAATTTTAAAATACTGTGAAATGTTAACTGTTAACAGTTAAATAATTTCCACTTTATACTATAATATAAATTGTTGAAATATTAGGAGAATTGTTGAAATAAAGGGGAAAAGGGAGTTTAACAGATACTCCCAACCATATAATTGTAGTCATCGAGATGCGAAGGTAAAGAGACATTTTTTATTTTTCCGTTTCTGGAAGCCCTTTCTTACTGGCAGGTTCATCTAAATTACTAATCTGGTCAAAGATCCCATGGTCAAAAAATTCAGACAGACTCATCCCCAGTCCATTTGCTATTTTTTTTAGAGTAATAATTCGAGGGTGTTTACTTCTGCCCTGCATGATTTCATTAATAGTAGATTGACTGATTTTTGATATTTCAGCTAGTTTCATTATAGTGATATGTTTTTCAATACATAGTTCTTTAATTCTTATCATAGTAGCTTCTGCCATTGTTACCATACATAGGCCTCCTCAATTCAAAATTGCTTTTGTTTTTCTAAATATTAATATTAACAGAATACCGTTAATAAATAAATGTAAATCCATTGACACTTTGAGGGGTACAAACTATAATTTAACTGTATTCAGTTAACTGAATACAGTTAATGAAGTTCAGTGTTATATAAAATAAGTTAAATATTACATAACCTAACTTATTTTCTTTATAGAAAGGATAAGAAGGTGATTGGTTGTTGAATTTTGGTGATTGGGTAAAAAAGCAGCGTGAAGAAAAAAATTGGACACAAGCAGTATTAGCTTCTAATAGTGGAATACCGCAAACAACAATTAGTGGCTGGGAACGAAAGGCAATTATTTATCCATCAATGAAGCACCTAAATAAACTAGCCCAAGTGTTTTCTGTTAGACTTTGCGAAATACCTATTTATAGCGAATCGACATCAAGGGGCATTAACAGTGAAGATTCATGCGTACATGAAAAAACGGAGACTCCTGTTGTTT
>CALCRD010000496.1 GCA_937894355.1 uncultured Bacillus sp. | reverse complement strand
CCTAAAAATTCATAGTGATGCGAAACGTGCTTTTCGAACCGTTCCGCACCAGTGATATCGTCATAGTAGGTGTAATCACCGACGATAATATTTGGACGCGTGATTACATTTTTAATGTAGCATACACTTTTTATTTTTTCATTGGGATAAATGGAATTTGGATCTGGTCCATATTGCATATTAAACCTCCTTTGCGTGTTGGCTTTCCGCTATCCATGATTTCCCGACTCAGAGGCTATCAAGTTTGTTTCACAGACTTAATTAGCAACATCATCAGGCGGCGCATTGCTCGATTTGGCCCCACGGCACGTCTGTTCCAAGCCGGTCGTAGGCGACCGCAAGCGCTTTCCAGTCACTTAGTATCTTTCTTGCCTTTGGCATACTCCCCCTCCTGTTTTTTGGCATTAGTTTCACCAACATCCAACCTGCTTTCTCAACCCCGAAAAATCAAATATACATCTAAATCGCTCTGTCACAAGGAAAAACGCTTGTATTGACATGTTTCCTCGAAACAAAATATTAGCAAATTCTGAGCAGTGGTATTCAAACGAAAATCCTTGAAAAACCGTTATTTCAAGGATTTTCTACACTCCTACTTCTCCACCCTCGACATCAATGCCACGCATTCTATGTGGCCCGAGTTACCCCAAATGATGTCATTTTCAACCTATCGGTTCGGTAGATGCAGTCGACTAAATATGCTCGTTTGGTAGAACGGTCAAGAACAAATCGAAATCTGTCTCTTAATTCTCTCAAAATATTCTTTAATACAAAATAGAACATTGTTAAATTTACCTCCTAACAGGCAGTTTGACACCATAACAAAGCATCCTTTTCTAGTTGCTTTACAAATGCATCCTTACCAGCACAATAGCCTTCAATCTGGAAACCGATAAGCTAGCTTCATTTTTAATTCACCATACTCTAAAGCGATGTCAGGATGTGTACGCAGAAAGTCCCTTACTGCTATATGCCTATTAATATCCATTATCGAGCAGCCGTTTGTCATGGGTGATAAACACTATAGTTCCGGCATACTCCTTCATTAGTATTTCCAAAGCCTCTAAGCTTGGTATGTCAAGGAAATTGCTGGGTTCATCCATTAGTAAGATGTTATATCTACCCATAAGCATTTTAGCTAGCAATAATTTCATAATTTCGCCGCCACTTAAAACAGATAAGCTTTTTCTAATATCGTTCTGTTTCACCCCCATGGATGCTAGCACTGAACGAATTTCCGATACATTGTAATCACAATCCTCCTGCATAAACTCTAGGACATTCTGATTACTGTTGTACTTGTAACCATTTTGTGCAAAGTAACCTATTTTTGCCTTAGGTGAAATAGAAATTCCATCTTCATGGTTTAAGATCATTTGGATTAAAGTTGTTTTTCCGGTTCCATTACTACCAGTTAATGCCACTTTTGCTCCAAGCGGAATTTGAAAAGATACATTTTCAAACAATACCTTATCTCCAAATATTTTATTAATTTCCGTACCAGCAATAGGATATGGATTGTGGAGCTCCAATGCTTTACTTTGCCTGAAACGAATCCTACGAATGTCTTCTGGGGCTTCTACTTTTCCTAAGGCCGCAATCCTATGTTCTAGGGACTTAGCGGCATTATGCATCTTTTTTTCCTTACTTCCCATTGATTTTTGATGAGCTAAACGCCCTCCGCCTTCAGTACTTTTTTTCTTTGAAGCACCTTTTGCCTTTTTTTCTATTTTACGGGCCTGCTTTCGCTTTTCCTCCGCAGCCCTTTCCAATCGGGCACGTTCCGCAACAAATTGCTCGTATTCTGCAGCCTGGCTCTTGCGTTCTTCCTCTTTCTGACGAAGATAATCAGAATAGTTTCCCCAATACTCAGTGATTTTGCCATCTTTCAGTTCCCATATTTTATCTACTACCTCATCAAGAAAATAGCGGTCATGGCTAATAACTAACAGTGCACCTATAAAATATTTTAGCTGTCCGATTAGAAAATCAATTCCTTCACGGTCTAAATGACTGGTAGGTTCATCCGCTAAAATACCATGAACCTGTGCCGATAAAGCTTGTGCTATTTTAAGCCTTGTTTCTTCACCGCCGCTCATGGTCTGTATATCTAATTGCTTAACGCCAAGCTTGCCTACAAG
>CALCRD010000495.1 GCA_937894355.1 uncultured Bacillus sp. | reverse complement strand
GGTGAGCCTGCGAACCGCTCGTGCCTGGAACGGAAATCAACAGACTAGTTTAACAGCAAATAAATCAAATAATGAGGAGATGTGAAAAATGAAAGTATCCTATCATGGACATTCTGTAGTGAAAATTGAAACGGATGATAAGGTAATTTTGATAGATCCTTTTATTACGGGCAATCCGTTAACAAATCTAATTGTTGCTGAAGAAAAGCCAGATGTTATTATTGTAACCCACGGGCACGGAGATCATTTGGGTGACACGATTGAATTAGCGCAAAAAAATAATTCGCTGGTTATTGGTACATATGAGCTGGCTAATTATGTAAGTTGGAAAGGTATCAACACCCATGGTCTGTCAATAGGTGGTTCCTACGAATTTGATTTTGGTAGAGTAAAGCTAACTCCTGCTATACATGGAACAGGACTAATTACTGAAAATCAGGAAATTATCTACTTAGGCATGCCTGCGGGAGTATTAGTGATGATGGAAGGAAAAACGATTTATCATGCAGGGGACACGGCTTTATTTTCAGATATGAAATTAATTGGGGACCGATATCCAATAGATTTAGCATTTTTGCCAATTGGCGACAATTTTACAATGGATCCACAGGATGCTGCTTTAGCTGCTAAATTTTTACAAGCGAAAAAGGTAGTGCCGGTGCATTATAATACCTTCCCACCGATTGTCCAAGATCCACAAAAATTTGTAGAAATGCTTGAACCTGGACAAGGATTGGTTTTAAAGCCAAATGAAAGTATTGAACTTTAGAAGTGGAGTCAATCTCACTACAATATATATGGGATAAACGGTAAATGCTGACTACTTCCTCCTTTATCTGCATAAGATGAAACAGGCTAACTAAAGGAGGGAGTTCATGAAGAACAATCGCTATTTACTATGTTTGCTGCTATGTTGTCTGATGATTTACTATGCAGCACCAAGGCTTCAAATGGTCACGGGGGATATTGAAGGACTCTTTTTCACTTCGTGGTTTTTATTTGCATTCCTCGTTATTGCCGGAAATTTATCAGCTCTATTTTTGAGTGCAAAACAGCGAAAAATGGAGTCCAATGTAAGAGGGAAGTTAAAATCGAAGAAAAATATTCGGTCCTTCCATCGGTAGTAAAAAAAGTTCACTTTTAATCAATTTGTGTCAATTCGTTATTCACCTTATAATATAAGAAAAAAGAATTTTTATTAGATTAAGAATAACTATCGGAAATTCTTGAAAAAGGGTGAATCGCTTGGCTACAAAACACGAACAAATATTACTATACATTGATGAACTTCCCGTTGGAGAGAAAATATCAGTTCGCCAAATTGCCAAAGCAATGAGTGTAAGTGAGGGGACCGCTTATCGGGCGATTAAAGATGCCGAAAATAAGGGTTATGTAAGTACAATTGAACGGGTTGGTACGATTCGAATTGAGCGAAAAAAGAAAGAGAATATCGAAAAACTTACATTTGCCGAGGTAATAAATATTGTAGATGGTCAAGTAATGGGTGGTAGAGCCGGATTACATAAAACGCTAAACAAGTTTGTAATCGGTGCCATGAAATTAGAAGCCATGATGAGGTATACGGGTGCAGGAAACCTTTTGATTGTCGGTAACCGTACACAAGCACATGAGCTTGCTTTAAAAGCAGGGGCAGCTGTGTTAATAACTGGCGGATTCGATACCGAGGAACATGTTAAGAAATTAGCAGACGAGCTTCAAATGCCAATTATTTCCACTAGTTATGATACTTTTACAGTTGCAACCATGATTAATCGGGCGATCTATGATCAGTTGATTAAAAAGGAAATCATCCTAGTTGAAGATATATTAACTACACTTGATCAGACAGTTTATTTAAGAACAGATGAAAGAGTGTCAGATTGGTATTCTCGCAACAGCAATACACTTCATAGTCGGTTCCCGGTTGTTGATAAGAACATGAAGGTACAAGGGATGGTAACTTCAAAGGACGTAATGGGTCATGAGGTTGATGTCCCAATTGATAAAATTATGACCAAGAATCCGATGACAGTAAGTGGAAAAACTAGTGTTGCTTCCGCTGCCCATATGATGGTTTGGGAAGGAATTGAAGTCCTGCCAGTTGTCGATGATGGAAGCAAATTATCAGGGATGATTAGTAGACAGGATGTTCTTAAGGCCCTGCAAATGATTCAAAGGCAGCCTCAGGTGGGGGAAACCCTTGATGACATTGTAACAAGTCAATTAACCCAGCTCCAAGGAAAATCTAAGGGTGAGGAAATATATCGCTGTGAAGTAACACCACAAATGACTAATCACCTGGGAACGATTTCTTACGGAGTAGTTACCACCATTGTCACGGAAGCAGCTAGTCGGATTTTACGGAGTAGTAAAAAAGGAGATTTGGTCGTTGAGAATATGACGATTTATTTCTTAAAGCCAGTACAAATTGAAAGTACACTGGAAATATATCCAAAAGTTCTCGAAGTTGGTAGAAAGTTCGGGAAAGTGGATGTCGAGGTGTTTAATGAGGGCATTCTTGTTGGAAAAGCAATGATGATGTGTCAGTTAATTGACCGACAATAAGAAAAGCGGATCTTTCATCTAGCTTACTGCACGTTAATGTTGAATAAAAAAACGCATTTTTAGTCCAACTTCTTTCTTAATCGGACTAAAAATGTGTTATTTTTAGATATGACTAAATTTCGATAGTTTGAATTGAGAATTATTATCTTTGTTTCATTTCCTCTGCTTCTTTTCGGGCATGTGGTAAGTAATATTTATAAGCACCAATCCCATTAAATACACTTACACCACCGATGATGATAAAGACAGCGGCAACAATGTAAGTTACTGTTGTATGAAATAAAAATAATTGATTGATGCCAAATAAAGCCACAAAAGATCCTAGTGCAATGCTTGATTTAGCTGAGAGCCAATCTTTTTCAGCAGGTCTGCGGGATCGAAAATATTTTGTCTTATAAAAAAGAAATAGTGAGAACGAGATTACGATTAGAAATACAAAAATCGGCATTATTTTTCCTCCAAGCTTTTAATCTCCTCCTATTTTAGCGATTTTTCCGATAAAATGCCATTAACAAAACGTTTGAATTTGAATTTTCTATTAAAGGAGCCAACAATGAAAGATAAAATACTTAGTTCCATTCACCAGTACGAAACAATTATTGTCCACCGACACGTTCGTCCAGATCCTGATGCCTATGGATCACAATGCGGTCTTGTTGAATTGCTTAAAGAAAATTTTCCTGAAAAAAAAATCTATGCAGTTGGGCAAGAAGAGGAATCTCTACAATTTTTACGTAGACTAGATTCGATTGAAACGGATGTTTATAAAGGTGCATTAGTGATTGTGTGTGATACGGCAAATGAGGAAAGAATTTGTGATAAGCGACATCGTGAAGGTGATTTGTTAATAAAGATTGATCATCACCCAAATGAAGATCCCTATGGAGACATTGTCTGGGTTGACACTACTGCTAGTTCAACGAGTGAAATGATTTATGAATTTGCCAAAGAGCAAGGTTTGAAACTCAACGATGATACAGCAAGATTACTTTATGCCGGGATTGTTGGTGATACCGGGAGATTTCTTTATCCAAGTACGACTGACAAGACTTTCCTATATGCTGGGGAGTTAATTCATTATCAATTTTCTAGACCGGAGCTTTATGACAAAATGTATGAACTTAAGCCAAACATTGTGAAATTGAATGGCTATGTTTTACAAAATTTTGAGGCTCGACCATCGGGTGTTGCTTCGATGATTTTATCAAAAGAGCTATTACAAAAATTTGATGCCAAAGCTTCAGAAGCTTCCCTGTTAGTAAGTGTGTTAGGTAATGTGGAAGGGGTTAATGCTTGGGTTTTCTTTATTGAAGAGAATGATCAAATTAGGGTTCGTCTTCGCTCAAAAGGTCCGATAATCAATGGGGTTGCCAAAAAGTATAAGGGTGGAGGACATCCGCTCGCAGCCGGAGCTTCGATTTATTCATGGGATGAAGTTAACGATGTGATTCGCGATATTGAGGCAGTTTGTAAATAGTTAATTAATGAATTGGCTGAGGCTGGTCGATTATCAGCCTCAGTCCGTTAATTGAATTTCTAGTTGGATTGACAGGGTTGTATAGATGAAGATTTCTTTTATTTTCAATCGGTATCTTTTATCATTTACCTTTACCACTTTGTTTTCAATTGCTTTCCGAAGTAACTCCCTACTTTTATAAATAGTTTCTAAATCCTTTGCCATAATCATCGTAATATCTTCTTTTACAGCCTCTTCTATCTGATAAACGGTTAACAAATCAAATTTATATTTTTCGGGATTTATGAGCCTAATTTTAATTTCCTGTAAGGTCATTTGATCAGTATTTTTTTTGTTTAGTGATTTGAATTCGTCCTGCCATATTTTTATTTCATCTTTAAGTTCACTAATATCTTTTTTTTGAGTATGGATTATTTTAGCTTGTTTTTCTTGTAAAACTCCGTGGAAATACAAGAAGATCCCCCAACAAATCATGCCACCAATCGCCATTCCTGAAAAAAAACTCTGCCATGAGGGTTTACGATAATAGGGAGGGATTCTCATGGGGCAATTTGCTCCTGTGTGATCCACTTGATAATAGATGCACCTGTTTGTGCGCCTCCCATGGCAAATAGTATGAGTAAAAATTGTTTAAATACATCTTTGGTCTCCCCATCAAGGAAGCCACGTTCAAAGCTATATACTGTGTCAAATGTCCCGCCAATCGCAGCTATAATCGCCCAAATTCTGATTAAGTTGGAAATACGGTAGATAGATGTTAACGGTGGATTCCCCGTCAAAAATGCAGCTAAGCCACCAACGATCGAACCGCCTACAATGACTCCCAAAGCAATCAAATAGCTTTCGATTAACGAGGGAATAAACGTCACTTCTTTCATGAATCATCAGTCCTTTAAATAGGATAAAAATAGTGTTTTGACCAAGCCGTCTCCGCTTTTCTTTGTCTAGCTGCGGCGGCTAGGGGCTCGAGGTCATAAGCCAATCCGACCAAAAGGTCAAAGAGCGACCTTTAGGCCGGATTGGCTTATGCTTGTCGCCCCTGCGGTAAAATCCAAAAGCCGATTTTACTACCAAGCCGCCTCCGCTTTTCTTTTAATTTTATGGACAGTCAGTGGTGTTTATGAGTTTATCTGAAAATATTCATTCGCTGGTGTTCAAATATGAATTTTTAGAACATATTTTCTTTTCTTAGTAGGAAGATTTATAATGAAAATAGATAGTAGTGATAAGGGTGTGAAAAATCTTGGCTTTTATTCACCTTCATGTATACAGTGCGTATAGTCTGTTATCCAGTACAGCAACCGTTAAGGACCTTGTGAGTGATGCAAAAGAAAAAGGCTTTTCAACAATTGCTTTAACGGATAAAAATGTGATGTATGGTGCGATGGCCTTTTACAAGGAGTGCCTCAAACAATCTATTAAACCAATCCTTGGATTAACGGTAGATATAATAAATGAAATTAATGATACAAATGCTTCTCCTCTTGTCTTATTGGCTGAAAACAGTGCCGGGTTTCAAAACCTGTTAAAAATTACTAGTGTAATTCAAACAAAATCTCCACATGGAATCCCCATTAAATGGTTGAAGCATTATGCAGAAGGCTTAATTGCCATGACTCCAGGGCTTGAAGGCGAGATCGAAAATTCCCTGGTTGACGGTGAGTTAGATAAAGCAAAGCAAATTGCCGAATTATATCTTGGCATTTTTGGTAGTGGGAACTTCTTTTTATCAATACAGAATCATGGAATTGCTAAAGAAGAGCAATTAATCCCTCTACTAACTCAATTTGCTGAATCGGTAGGGGTTCCGCTTGTCGCTACCAATCAAGTTTTTTATTTAGCAAAAGAGGATGCTTTTGCCCATGAATGCCTTCTGGCAATTAAAAGTGGTACTAAACTTCAGGATGAGAATCGGGAACACCCAGAAACCAATGAGTATTATTTAAAAGATGCCGCGGAGATGGTGGAAATTTTCTCTGCTCTTCCCGATGCATTGGAAAATACTTTGAAAATTGCTCGTAGATGCCAAATAGCCTTTGATTTACAGCAAAAAAGACTACCAAAATATCCACTAAGTGATGGAGTCAAAGCTAGTACTTTATTAGCAGAAATTTGTTTGGCGGGATTTAAAGAAAGATATCCTGAACCAACAAAGCTTCATGAAATTCGGCTTCAATACGAACTTAGCATAATCAATAAAATGGAATTTAGTGATTACTTTTTAATAGTTTGGGATTTTATGAAATATGCAAAGGAACACGGAATCTTAACAGGTCCAGGACGGGGTTCGGCTGCGGGTTCAATGGTTGCCTACGTATTGCAGATAACCGATGTTGACCCGATTAGCCATAATCTATTATTTGAACGATTTTTAAATCCTGAGCGAATTTCCATGCCCGATATCGACATCGATTTCCCTGATTACCGCCGGGAAGAGGTTATCCAATATGTAGCAAAAAAATATGGCTCCCTTCATGTGGCCCAAATTATTACCTTTGGAACTTTTGCAGCTAAGGCAGCAATAAAGGATATTGGAAGAGTCTTTGGGTTCAATCCGAAGGAGCTCGATATGCTGTCATCATTCATTCCCTCAAAGTTAGGGATTACCTTAACAGATGCTTACAAAGAATCGAGCTCATTGAGGAAATTTGTTGATGAAAAGGATCTACATCTTCGGTTATTTGATACGGCAAAAAGAGTGGAAGGATTGCCAAGACATACTTCAGTCCATGCAGCTGGAGTTGTTATTAGCGAGCAACCTTTAGTGCAAACTATTCCCATTCAAAATGGTCATAATGATGTGTATTTAACACAATATTCCATGGAGCACTTGGAGGATGTCGGCCTTCTTAAAATGGATTTTCTCGGATTGAGAAATCTATCGTTGATAGACGCAATTTTAACATCTATCTACCGGAAAAATGGGACCAAGCTAGATATCCGGAAAATTCCTTTAGATGATTTCCCGACCTTTGAATTGTTAGGAAAAGGAAATACAACAGGCGTTTTTCAGCTGGAATCAGAAGGAATGAGAAAGGTATTAACGCAACTAATGCCTTCAAGCTTTGAAGATATAGTCGCAGTAAATGCTTTGTACCGTCCAGGCCCGATGGAGAATATCCCTTCCTACATCAATCGGAAACATGGCCGGGAACAAATTCAGTACCCGCATCCGGATCTTGAGCCAATCCTTAAGAATACATATGGAGTTATTATTTATCAGGAACAAATCATCCAGATTGCCGCGAGCCTTGCCGGTTTTTCATTAGGTGAAGCAGATTTATTGCGTCGAGCTGTCAGTAAGAAACAAAAGCAGGTTTTGGATAAAGAGCGGACTCATTTTGTCAGAGGTGCCTTGAAAAATAATTACAGTGAACAAACAGCAAATGAAATCTATGATTTAATTGTTAAATTTGCAAATTATGGTTTTAATCGAAGCCATGCGGTTGCCTATAGTATGATTGCCTACCAGCTGGCTTACTTAAAAGCCCAGTACCCGCTAAATTTTATGGCGAGTTTACTAACTTCTGCAATTGGTAATGAGACAAAGGTTGTTCAATATATTCGTGAATTAAAGCAGATGGGAATTAAACTGTTGCCCCCATCGATTAATCTTAGCCATCATTCTTTCGAGGTAGAAAAGGGTGCTATTCGCTATAGTCTAGCCTCTATTAGAGGGGTAGGCGTAAATGCTTTAAAGGAAATTTTTAATAAACGTAGAAGGCAACCATTTAATGACTTATTCGATTTCTGTATGCGAATAAATTCCAAAGCAATTAATCGAAAAACGCTAGAAGCCCTAGTTCATTCTGGCAGTTTTGATGAATTTGGTCAGGATCGTGCAGTGCTCTTAGCAACCCTGGATGTTGCCATGGAACATGCCCAACTGGTTAGACCAGAAGAATCTTCACAAATAGATTTATTTCCTGAGGATGATTACCACATAAAGCCAAAATATGTAGAGGTAGATTCCTTAAGAATAGAAGATAAACTTACTTTTGAAAAAGAGGTATTAGGCTTCTTTTTATCAGATCATCCAATCAATGCATATGAAAAAGATCTTTTGGCAAGTGGTGCAAGATTACTAACAGATTTACAACCAGGTAATCAACATGTCAAAGCAGGAGTTTATATTTCAGAAGTAAAAAAAATCCGCACGAAAAAAGGCGACGCAATGGCCTTTTTATCAATAAGTGATCAAACAGAAGAAATGGAAGCCGTGGTTTTTCCAATTGTTTTTAAAAGATTAACAAATCTGTTTCAGCAAGGGGGAATGCTGTTAATCGAAGGGAAAATAGAAGAAAGGAGTGGGAAAAAGCAATTTATTATTAATAGCGGGCAGGAATTTTCGACATTTTTGTCGAAAAAGATTAAACGAACACTTTATATTAAATTAGAAACGAGTCATCAGGGGGTTGAGCATCTTCAACAATTAAAATCTATTGTCAGAGACCATCCAGGAGACACAAAGGTAATCCTTTATTATGAGGGATTGGAAAAGACTGTTTTATTATCAGAAGATGACCGGGTTGATTGCTCCAAAATATTAATAAAAAAATTGAATGAATTTCTCGGTGAGGTTAACGTAATTGTAAAATAATAACATCTTTACATCTGATATTAAGTTGGTATATATTGATATGTAGACAGTGGTCAGACCACTGGAAAAGAAATTAAGCATAAATACCCAATTTCTTTGTACAATTGAGGAGTGGAAAAAGTTGAGTTTACGTGAAGAAGCATTACATATGCACAAAATTAACCAAGGGAAATTAGAAACAGTTTCTAAGGTACCGATTCAAAATGCAAAGGATCTCAGTTTAGCCTATTCACCTGGTGTAGCAGAGCCTTGTAAGGAAATTTATGATAATCCGGTAACTGTATATGACTACACATCAAAAGGAAATATGGTTGCGGTTGTAACTGATGGTACAGCTGTGCTTGGACTTGGGAACATCGGACCAGAGGCTGCCTTGCCTGTTATGGAAGGAAAAGCGGTTCTATTTAAAAGCTTCGCTGGCGTTGATGCATTTCCAATTTGTTTAAATACTACTGATGTTGAAAAAATAATTGAAACCGTCAAATTGCTTGAGCCTACTTTTGGTGGGGTTAACCTTGAGGATATTGCAGCACCAAACTGTTTTGAGATTGAAGAGCGTCTGAAAAAAGAAGCTAACATCCCGGTCTTCCATGATGACCAACATGGAACTGCGATTGTAACAGCTGCAGGCCTTGTTAATGCGCTTAAGCTTTCTGGGAAAAAGATGAGTGAAATAACAGTTGTAGCCAATGGTGCAGGAGCTGCAGGAATTGCCATTATCAAGCTTCTACATTCTTATGGTGTTCGCGATATTATTATGTGTGATACAAAAGGTGCTATCTATGAAGGTCGCCCAGTCGGAATGAATCCGATTAAAGATGAAGTATCTAAGTTTACTAATCGTAAAAATCTTCAAGGAAGTCTTGCTGATGTCATTAAAGGCGCAGATGTTTTTGTTGGGG
>CALCRD010000494.1 GCA_937894355.1 uncultured Bacillus sp. | reverse complement strand
AGCTTTATATTACGGAATTTTGTAAAATCAAACACACTTGAGTCTTCGCATATCCGATCAAATCCACATGTGTAAAAAACAACATTGTTCTTTAACAGATCCAACTACAAAAAAAGCCAGGACATGTTTCCTAACTTTTTAATCTACAAAAATAATTAACGAACCCCAAGTTATTTGGAGTTCGTTATTAGGTATCTCTTATTTTACTTTTGGTGACATTCATTGTTTTGTTTCCAAACTCCTTTTATTTCCAATGTTATACTTCATGATTAAAGAGCTTTAAGAATCATTAATTCTTGTCTAATTTTTTCTAACTTAAGCTTACAATTGTTTTTAATGTCTTCATTTTTCTCTTTCATTGCTTCAAAAAGGGTAGCAAGTTCATAATCCATTTCCAATCTCAGTACAGCAGTTTTCTCATTTAGAATTGCCTTTTTTCGATTAGAGTTAATAAGTTGTTTCAAAAGCGCTCTCTCCCTCCACTTTAAATTAACTTAATTTTCAGATTATTTTTACTATTATAATATGAGTAATTCTCATTTGATGCAACTAATTTGTGCTCAAACCTAGTAAGATAAATATTTTCTTACATGAAGCTCCAAATTTCAAGTTACCTCTCAATTGTGCTACAATTTTTTTAAAATTTGCAGGAGGTTCTGTATGTTATTTTCAGGTTTTTCTAATGAAGATTTTGATTTATTTAAAATAGAAGGTTTGGAGCCACGGATGGAGGAATTAATAAGACGAGTTCGGCCTAAATTGGATTTTCTCGGTAATCATTTTACACCTAGTTTAACCGCGTTAACTGGACAAGAAATGTTTGCTCATATTGCCAAGCATGCTAGAAGGACCGTTAATCCCCCTAACGATACTTGGGTAGCATTTGCAAACAATAAAAGAGGTTATAAGATGCGTCCCCATTTCCAAATTGGCTTATGGGAAAGTCATTTATTCATTTGGTTTGCGGTTATTTATGAATGTCCCGAGAAACTGGAAATTGGTAACAAACTAAAGTCAAATATTGATAGGATTTTCGAGAATACCCCAGAAAACTTTTACTGGTCCATAGACCACACAAAGCCTGAAGCACTTTCACATCAACAGCTTTCAAAAAAGGATCTTTCAGTAATTTTCAAACGACTTCAAGAAGTTAAAAAGGCAGAAATTTTATGTGGATATCAGATTCCGCGAGAGCAGGCTGTTGAAATGAGTTCGGAGGAATTGCTTAATAAAATTGACTGGGTATTTAATAACTTAATTCAATTATATGATTTAAGTTACAAATAAAGAATTTGTTTGGGACAAAATCCCACAATTCAACCAAAAAATTTTTTTTGACAACTAAGGTTGTTTTGTGGGAATTTGCGCCTTTTTTAAAAATATTATATCCCGTAATAATAGGGAGTAATTCCCCTAATGGTTATAGTTTACTTAATTCTTACGATTTTCGTGCCATCAGATTCTTTAGCAGTTTTCACAGCTAAATATGCGGAATATCCACTTGTTTCTTGGAATTCATCACATATCGTCTTCTCTTGACCCTTACTCGGAACAATTTCTTTAAACCGCCGATAAGTCTCGAGCAACATCTCCCTTTGGATTCCCTTCTCATATCCTTTCTCGACACATTCAAAAAACTTAATTACTGCCACTATCTCATCTGTAGACCAATCAGGTTGAATTGGATATTGGTATTCCACTAAAAGCACCTCGTTCATATCAATTTTTCAATATTATTTTACCCATTTTTCGGTAATAGCTTTTGC
The DNA here is from genome assembly GCA_937894355.1 of uncultured Bacillus sp. Lineage (GTDB taxonomy): Bacteria > Bacillota > Bacilli > Bacillales > Cytobacillaceae > Bacillus_BU. The sequence continues at coordinate 17,052 of CALCRD010000494.1, read as the reverse complement.
TTCTAGGACTGTTCTGGAGATTAGTTCTTCTACTGTTGGAATATCTTTTATCAAACCAGTCACTTGACCAGCCCAAGCAAAGCCTTCATCAGTTTTTCCTTCATGTATATAGCGCACATTTGAACGGCCGCTAATATAGTCTTTTAACCCTTCGTAGCCAACATTTTCTTTTTCTAACTCAAGGATTTTATTTGTCCAAGAATTTGCCAGTGCTCTTGCAGGAGACCCAATTGTACGTTTGATGATAACTGTATCATTGACATCACTTGATACTAATGCCTGTTTGTAAGCCTCACTAGCATGGACACATTCTTTTGTGGCGATAAATCTTGTACCCATTTCAATTCCTTCGGCACCTAGTGTTAACGCTGCCAGAAGACCTCTTCCGTCCCCGATACCACCAGAAGCAATTACCGGAATATTAACTGCATCGACAACTTGAGGAATTAGTACAAAGGTGCCAATATCATCCCGACCAAGATGACCTCCTCCCTCTTGACCTACCACCATAACAGCATCAGCACCAAGTTCTTCTGCTTTTTGAGCTTGACGTTTTGCTGCTACTAAGACTAATTTTTTAATATTGGTCTCTTTTAGCCTTTCTAGAATCGGCCCAGGGTTGCCTCCGGTCATCGTAATAACTGGCACATCTTCTTCAATGGCAACATCTAGCATATGAGAATATGCTCTTCCTTGCTGTCCGATGGAAAAATTTACCCCAAAAGGCTTTTCAGTTAAAGTACGGACCTTGCGGATTTCCTCCCTAAGTTCTTCGGGTGATTGTAAAGACATAGCAGTAATTTGTCCAAGTCCACCTGCATTAGAAACAGCGGCCGCTAACTCAGAATAGGCTAAATATGCCAGTCCACCTTGAATAATCGGATACTTAATTTTTAATAAATCAGTTACACGGGTGTTCATTTGCATTCTTTACACTCTCCCTAAGATAATTAGTATAATTTATCCTTCTATTTTTTAGAGTTAATATCCTGTTTTTTTCTCAAACTAATATTTGAACAGGGGCAAAATTATTTATTTATTAAAATTTATTAAATATTAAAACACAGTCTATTAATTGTACCTATGCAAAGGGATTGATTAGTGCTATAATCCTTTTGTTTTATTATTTTTATCCTAAAAACATAATTCATTTAAAGAGGTGTGGGTAAAAGTTGTCTCAATATGAAACTCCGTTATTTGATGGATTGGTAAAGCATGCCAAAAAAAATCCTGTTCAGTTTCACATCCCTGGACATAAAAAGGGAACTGGGATTGATCCTAGCTTTCGTGATTTTATTGGAGAAAATGCTCTTTCAATTGATTTAATTAATATTGCTCCTTTGGATGATTTACATCAGCCAAAAGGAATGATTAAAAAAGCTCAAGATTTAGCAAGTGAAGCATTTGGTGCTGATCACACATTTTTCTCAGTTCAAGGAACAAGTGGGGCAATAATGACGATGGTGATGGCGGTTTGTGGACCTGGGGATAAAATTATTGTCCCAAGAAATGTTCATAAATCAGTTATGTCTGCCATTGTCTTATCAGGGGCCATTCCAATTTTTATTCACCCAGAAATTGATGTAGAATTAGGGATTTCACATGGAATTACTACTGATTCGGTTAGACATGCTCTGGAACAACATCCAGATTCTAAAGGTCTTTTAGTTATTAATCCAACTTATTTTGGAATTGCTGCAGATTTACAGAAAATTGTAGAAATTGCCCATTCATATGAGGTTCCTGTACTTGTTGATGAAGCACATGGGGTTCATATTCATTTTCATGAAGATCTTCCCATGTCGGCAATGCAAGCCGGAGCCGATATTGCAGCAACAAGTGTTCATAAACTTGGTGGTTCCCTTACTCAAAGCTCGATTTTAAATGTCAAGGAAGGTTTAATTTCGGTTAAGCGAGTTAAAGCGATAATAAGCATGCTGACGACCACTTCAACCTCATACTTATTACTTGCTTCCTTAGACGTTGCCAGAAGGAGATTGGCGACCTGTGGGAGAGAAATCATTGGGCAAACCATACAATTAGCACAATCCATCCGCCAGAGAATTAATCAAATTGACCATTTGTCCTGCGTTGGCGAGGAAATACTACGGACAAAAGCCGCATATGATTTTGATCCAACAAAATTAATTATCTCGATTAAAAATCTTGGTATAACTGGATATGAAGTGGAAAATTGGTTACGGGAAAATTACAATATCGAAGTGGAACTTTCAGATTTATATAACATCCTTTGTATTATTACACCTGGAGATACAGAGAAAGAAGGAGCAATCCTAGTTAAGGCACTACAGCATTTATCAGATGAATACCATCACTTTGCCGAAGAGAAAGTGGCTACCGAAGTTTTGCTTCCTGACATTCCAGTGTTAGCCTTGACTCCAAGGGATGCCTTTTATGCTGAAACTGAAACTGTTCCAATTGATGACACTGCAGGAAGAATTATTGCAGAATTCATCATGGTATATCCTCCAGGGATTCCAATTTTCATACCAGGAGAAATTATTACTGAGGAAAATATTCATTATATCAAAAAGAACCTCGAAGCTGGTCTACCTGTACAAGGACCTGAAGAGGTTGACTTCAAAAGATTGCGGGTAATAAAGGAACATCGAGCAATTAAATAGGAACACTGGCGAGCTACACTCACCAGTGCATCGAGCAAAAAATAAACAAAAAAAAGCATGCAGATAACTGCATGCTTTTAATCTATTAGTTTGCTTTCTTTTCTTCTTTTTTATCCTTCTGACCGCAGTTACATTTCGCATAAAGAACCGTTACTTTTTCATCTTCAAAGTGATCAATTGTTAAATCGCAAGTTTGGCAAACGATAGTTCCCATCCTTTAGATCTCCCTTTCCTTATAACCGAATTTTCATAGCGTTTTTAACTTCTTAAACAAATAATAATATAACACTATTAGAATTTCAAGACCTATTTGTATAACACATTTACTTTTAATAAAATCCCCAAAAAACTGTCATAATATCGACTCTTGTCAGGAATAACAAGGGATATTACGCGAATTCACTATGTTAAATACCAATTCCCAATCCGATTAATTTAATGATATTTATGTAAATGGATATATTTACTAATAATATCTATTTCATTTTCTGCTAATAAGTATGTCACATTAAACAGCCGCTCAAAATACATGAGCGAACAACTGTGGCTTGGTTTTGTTTCCATAAAACAAAAAATCAGACCTTTAAAGGTCTGACTTTTAACATTTTTATTCGTATTGAGGCTCAAATGGTACCCCAGGTAATGCACCCCTAAAAAATTCCATCAAATCAAGTGCTTGTTGTTCATCATTAATTTTAAAGGCTGTTTTTAGATATTCACTTTCTTCAAGATCTTTAGGATCGAGGAGTGCAGAGCGGCCTGTTTGCATGCAGACAACGAGGGGCTTTCCGAAAAACATATTAGTGTAGATTATTCCGAAGTCATAGCGGGTGGATTCAGTAGTAAATCCTACAAATCTTACCTTAACCTTTTCGCTTTCATCGTATAATTTTCCGAAGATTTCCATGAATTACCTCCTTTTTAAATTAATTACATTTATAGGTTAATTATAGCCTAAAGATAACTGAAACACAATACTGAATTTTCTGATAATTGAAACAAAGATACAACTTCTTCTAGAAAACCTATATTCAATGTTATAATAGTCACGGGATAAACATTTACAATTGTGAATAATTGGGGGATTAAACATGGCAGAAAATGCTTACATTAAGCTTGTACCTGCTTCATTGAAGCAAAGTATAACCACTGATGAAGTTAAGGACTATTTTCATTATTACAAAGAAATCATTACAAAAGCCGGGGAACAAATACATTGGGATTACATAAACTCAGCATTCCCGTATATCGTAAAAGAGACCAACGATGGTAAAGGAAAATGGTTTTATTTATCGTCATCTAAAGAAGGTTACTATACGATCCTAGTTGGAATTGACCAAGAGGTTATCGCTGCAGAAGATGGAACGGAAACAGAGCAAGTTTATATTCAAATAACTCTTCCTGAACGTTCGACCGCTGGTGATAAAGGGAAAGCAAATGAATTTTGCAAGTTTCTAGCCAAAAAGCTAAAAGGTGAATTGCACCTTTTTAATGGAAGAATTATGTATTTTTATCCAAGAAAATAAGTATAACATTATCATTAGGGGTTTTACTGTCCCTAAGTGAACCATAACTTGTAATGGGCGGCCGAATATTTACGGCCGCTTTTTTACATTGTTTTTCATCACCTAGAACCTAGCCATGATAAGGAAAAATGTATCGAGACGTACAATATTAAACTATATAAAGTAATGATTACTGTTTTTCTAGTTGATTGCATGATGAAATTCCCTGTCACAAAGGCAATATAAATAAATACCAGAAACATTAGCGCATTATAAAATTGCGTATCATGCTGTGAAAGCCATTCAATAAATGAGAAGCCACTCCATATGATTAATTGTATTAGAATAACCGTATATTCCCTCATCTCTCATCACCATATCTACCGTTATTATTTACTAGTGCTTTATTATATGTTGAAAATGTATAGGATATTTTTCATTTATGTAACATTTGAATGACAAGCAATTTTTTTAAAATTGTCTATGATAAAATGACTATAGTAATTAACAGTAAAAGAGCATCTGAATAATCTATTTAGTTACATTTTTTTCCAAAGCCATTGGCTTATGTTACTTTCGGAAAGGTGAGCGAGCATAACATAATGAGAGGTTTGCAGTTATTATTATTCTCTTCGCTTATTTTAATAACCAGTTCATGCAATCAATTTAATCGAGAAGAACTCACATTAAAAAATGGTGTTAAGCAAATTATATTTTTTTCGAATGAGTCAGATTATACTGGGGAAGCATCTTATTATGATGCTTTAATTGAATTGAAATTAAAATTCCCTGACGATTTTAAAAATATGCTCATACTATCGTCTACCGAAGCAAAGCCGTATTATAAAGCCTACCATGTAGAATCTTGCCCTGCTTTATTAGTTATTAATAATAATGAAGTAGCCGTAAAAATTATCGGGAATGTTACCAAAGAGGAAATTATTAAACCTATTACAGAGGTTCTATCCCTAAAGCCCCCAAAGTAAAAGGCCGAGTAACTGAACGAAAACAAACGGGATTCCATAGTGAGTTTTTACTAAAAAGCTAAAACAAAAAAGAGGTTAACCCTGTAAAATTAACAGGGCCAAGCCTCTTTTTCATTTTTCTAATACTTCGGAAACTGTCCCTTACTTGATAATATGAATCGGGTGACCTAAGGCTACTTCTGCAGCTTCCATAGTAATTTCTCCCAGAGTCGGATGAGCGTGAATGGTCATTGCCAAATCTTCTGCAGTCATCCCCGCTTCAATTGCTAATCCTAATTCAGCAATCATATCAGAAGCATTTGTACCTGCAATTTGGGCACCAATTACCAGGCCATCATCCTTCCGGGTAACTAGCTTTACAAAACCGTCAGTGCTATCAAGAGCTAATGCACGTCCATTTGCAGCAAATGGGAATTTACCAATGGCTACAGCAATCCCTTCTTCTTTTGCTTGCTGTTCAGTATATCCCACTGAGGCAAGTTCTGGATCTGAAAAAACGACTGCTGGAATGCCTAGATAATCTATTTCAGAGGTATGCCCAGCAATTGCCTCAGCTGCAATTTTCCCTTCATATGATGCTTTATGGGCGAGTTGCGGACCTGCTACAATGTCTCCAATCGCATAAATATTTCCTATATTTGTGCGGCATTGCTTATCAATCTTAATAATACCTTTTTCCGACATTTCAATACCAACTTGATCTAATCCTAATTCATCGGTATTTGGTCGACGCCCTACCATAACTAAGCAATAATCCGCTACAATTGTTTTTTCTTCACCTTTAGTTTCAAATTTAACTGTGACACTATTTTCGGTTTCTTCCACACCTTTCGCTAATGCCTTAGTAATGATTTCAGTTCCCTTTTTCTTTAAGTTCTTTTTGACAATCGAAGTCATTTGTTTCTCAAAGCCATTAAGAATATCATCTAAACCTTCTAAGATTGTGACTTGTGTTCCGAAATTCGCATAGGCACCACCAAGTTCCGTTCCAATATACCCCCCACCGATGACTACCATTTTCTGAGGAATTTCTGGAATAGCTAACGCTCCAGTAGAATCTAGAACCCGATTTGAATACTTAAAAGCTGGAAGTTCAATTGGACGTGATCCAGTTGCAATAATCGCATTTTTAAAAGTATAAGTTTGAGCAGAATTTTCGTTCATTACCCGAAGATTGTTCGCATCAACAAAATAGGCTTCACCGCGAACGATGTCCACCTTATTTCCATTTAACAATCCCTCTACTCCACTTGTTAGTTTATTTACCACACTTGCTTTCCATTGCTGAACTTTGTTGAAGTCAATCTTAACATTTTCGGCAGTAATACCTATTGAATCTGAATGTTTTGCTATTTCGTATTTATGCCCTGCAGAAATTAAAGCTTTAGAAGGGATACAGCCTACGTTTAAACAAACGCCGCCCACTGCCCCTTTTTCGACTATAGTCACTTTTTGACCTAGTTGTGCCGCGCGAATGGCCGCTACATATCCACCTGGTCCAGCACCGATGACAATCGTATCTGTTTCGATTGGGAAATCACCTACAACCATTTTTAGCCCTCCATTAACAATAATTCAGGATCATTTAACATCCGTTTTATGTGATTTAATGCATATTGTGCTGTTGCACCATCGATTATTCTGTGATCAAAACTAAGCGACAACGCCATAACTGGGGCAGCGACAATTTCCCCATCTCTGACTATTGGTTTCTCCGATATTCGCCCAATACCTAATATCGCTACTTCGGGATGGTTGATGACCGGTGTAAACCATTGGCCACCAGCAGAACCAATATTTGTAATCGTGCATGTCGCCCCTTTCATTTCGTCAGGAGCTAACTTTCCATCCCTTGCCTTCAATGCCAATCCATTTATTTCGCTTGAGATTTGGAAGATAGACTTACGATCTGTTTCCTTGACAACAGGTACCAATAAACCTTTGTCTGTGTCGGTGGCAATCCCGATATTATAATAATGTTTATGAATGATTTCCCCGGAAGCATCATCAAGAGATGTGTTTAAAGCTGGGAAGCCTTTAAGTGCACTTGTTAAGGCTTTAACTACATATGGCAGATAAGTCAGCTTAATTCCCTTTTCCAGAGCAACTTCCTTGAACTTCTTCCGATTAAGAACCAACTTTGTTACATCGATTTCATCCATCAATGTAACATGTGGAGCAGTATGCTTTGAGTTAACCATTGCACTGGCAATAGCTTTCCTAATTCCGCTCATTTTCTCCCGTGTTTCAGGGTATTGGCCTTGTGGCACTATTGGGCTTGGTGCTTCAATTTGTTGATTCGAATGAACGACAGATGCCGTAGTGTCTAATACAACTTCTTTTGTAGCAACTGATGAAGGGGTGCCGCCAGCTAAGAAAGTATCGATATCCGCTTTTAGTACACGACCATTCTTACCTGTACCCATCACTTTGTGAATTTCAGTTCCCTTGTCACGAGCATATTTTCTCACTGAAGGCATCGCAATCACGCGGCGATTCGGATCTACTTCCTCCTGTTGCGACGTTGTATCTACCTGAACTGATTCTGATGAAGATTCCACTTCAAGTTTGGGTGGAGCTTGATCTTTGACGGGTTGCGGTGATTCATTTTCTTCTTCCCCTTTGAATTTCAAATCTTCATATCCAGGAGCATCAAATGTTATTAAAATTTGTCCTACCGTTGCAACCGTTCCCTCTTCCACTAAAACTTCTTCGACAGTGCCGGCAACAGGGGAAGGAATTTCTACTACAGCTTTATCGTTTTGAACCTCACACAACACATCGTCCTCATCGACTTTATCACCCGATTTCACGAACCATTTCAAAATTTCTCCTTCATGAATCCCTTCACCGATGTCTGGCAATCTAAATTGAAATGCCACTCAATTCACCCTCCTAAAGTTACAAGAAAAATTTTTCCACAAAGCTTGCTCCATTAGCAATAAAAATCTTTACGAAAGGCTATTTTCGTAAATTTTATTGTTAAAATCTTAAACCCGATTTTAACCCGATATCAGCTATTTTGTAGCTTGAAAGTAAATTTGCAAGCTCTTTTCTCATAAATGTTTGCTGTTTTACTGTCTAATCTCTTCATTCTCATCTTTAAAAGCAACAATGTTTGAGAAAAGAGCCTTACGAAAACTGACATTCATTAAAACAATAAAACTTTTTTGGCAGTTTCAATAACGTCCTTATAGTTTGGAAGCCAAACAGCTTCTGCTTGCGAGAAAGCAAAAACAGTATCTGGAGCCGTTACTCGTAAAACCGGTGCTTCTAAACTTAATATCGCTCGTTCATTTATTTCGGCAACCACACTCGCAGCGATACCAGCTTGTTTTTGGGCCTCCTGAACCACCATTGCTCGATTGGTTTTTTCCACAGAGGCAATAATTGTTTCAGTATCTAAAGGGCTGATCGTTCTTAAATCAATGACCTCGACTGAATGGCCATCTTTCTCTAATTCCTCTGCTGCCTTTAGAGATTCGTGAACCATTGCTCCATATGTCACAATCGTTAAATCGGTTCCTTCACGCTTTACCTCAGCCTTACCTAATGGAATGGTATATTCTGTTTCTGGTACTTCTTGGCGAAATGAACGATATAGTTTCATGTGTTCCAAGAAAACCACTGGGTCATTATCGCGAATCGCTGAAATGAGTAAACCCTTCGCATCATATGGTGTAGAAGGAATCACAACCTTTAAACCTGGTTGTTGTGCCAATAATCCTTCTAAGCTATCGGCATGAAGCTCAGGTGTATGAACACCACCACCAAAAGGAGACCGAATGGTCACTGGAGAATGATATCGCCCACCCGAACGATAGCGAGTACGTGCCATCTGCCCAGAAATAGAATCCATAACTTCATATATAAATCCAAAAAATTGAATTTCAGGTACAGGACGGAATCCTTGTAATCCAAGTCCAAGAGCTAATCCACCAATCGCAGATTCGGCAAGAGGTGTATCAAATACACGTTCCTCACCAAACTCTTTCTGCAAACCCTCTGTTGCCCGAAAAACCCCACCGTTAACCCCAACATCTTCTCCAAATATTAAAACATTCGGGTCATTTCGAAGCTCTGTGCGTAAAGCATCAGTTATTGCTTGAATCATTGTCATTTGAGCCATAACTTACTTCAACTCCTTCCCTTGATAATGCTCAAATTGCTCTTTTAAGTGTTCTGGCATTACCTCATACATATTTGAAATAAATTCTGTAACTTTTTGTTTAGGGGTTTCATCAGCTTTTTTTATCGCAACTTTTATATCTTCCTTCGCTTTTTCAATAACTTCATTTTCCTTTTGTTCATCCCAAAGTCCTTTTGCTTGTAAAAACTTTCTAAAGCGAACTAATGGATCCTTCTTTTCCCACTCCGTGTCTTGGTCAGAAGTACGATAACGAGTTGGGTCATCACCGGCCATCGTGTGGGGACCATAACGATATGTTAAGGTTTCGATTAAAGTTGGACCCTCACCATTTACTGCCCGCTCACGCGCATAATTGACCGCGGCGTAGACAGCTAATGGATCCATTCCATCAACTTGAATACCTAATATCCCAGCTGCTACCGCCTTTTGGGCAACCGTCCTTGCAGCAGATTGTTTTTCAACTGGGGTAGAAATCGCAAATCGGTTATTTTGGACAATGAATATCACCGGAGCTTTAAACGCACCAGCAAAATTCATCCCTTCGTAAAAATCCCCTTGCGATGCACCACCGTCACCCGTGTATGTGATGGCTACAGATTTCGCCCCTCTTTTCTTCATACCCAAAGCCACACCAGTCGCTTGAATGATTTGAGCTCCAATGATGATTTGGGGTGAAATGACATTGACTCCTTCAGGAACTTGATTTCCTTTAAAATGCCCACGAGAGAATAAGAAAGCTTGATATAACGGTAATCCGTGCCAAATCATTTGCGGGACATCACGGTAACCCGGTAAAATAAAATCTTCTTTTTCTAATGCAAACTGTGAGGCTAATTGTGAGGCCTCTTGACCTGCCGTGGGCGCATAAAAGCCAAGTCTTCCTTGACGGTTTAAAGAAATTGAACGTTGATCTAGAATACGTGTATAAACCATTCTACTCATTAGTTCTTGTAATTTGGCGTCACTTAAATTTGGGAGTGCAGCTTCATTTACTACTACGCCCTCTTCATTAATAATTTGGAGAGCTTGGAATAGCTCCTCCACTTTTCCAAACTGATTTTTCGTATCGAATTGCTCCTTCATATATGAAGTCATATGAGTCACCTCTACCTTTCATTAAATAAATCAAAATAGATACAAAAATATAAAATTAGGATACCCAAAAAGCCACAGATAATTAGCAAAATTTGCTAAATCAAATCAACAAGCACTTTCCCACTACCTTTACTGTACCACTATGTTTTAAAAATATAATATTACAGAATACACTTTGTGTTTTTAGTGTACATTAATTAAAACGCAACAGTCAACACTTTGCACTTGGATAATTCACATTTTATTCACAATATAAATATTCTGTACCACAAATAATCAAAGCCTGTACTATACCAAAAATATTTTTTCCCAAAAAAAAAGAATCAGTGTTTAACCGATTCTCATCATTCTTATTTTGTTTTAACGTTTAATCCCGCTTTTTTATAAAAAGCCAGCTTTTCTTTATTATATTTCTTTGTTTTATTATTGAATTTTTCATTAGTTTCTAACACTTGCTTAGATGTCTCATTACTCTTAGTAATTTGATCATCTAACTGCTCCATACTAATTTCTTTGTTTTTTAGCATTTCATATAATTCGGAATCATACTTTATTCCTTGTATGTACAACTTATACAATTGGTTATGAATTTCATATCTTTCATTCATAGTCTTAGTTAATTCATTCGCCTGCTTCTTTTGTTCTGTATCATCCAGTTCATCAATTAACGGCAGGATTTTTTCAAATTCTTTTTTTGAAGCCTTTAAACTTTTTTGTTCACTTTCCATCCGCTTTTTTCGTTTTGCAAGGATGTCCTGAGCCTCGTCTGAAAGCTCTACTATTTGTTCATGTTCCTTACTTCCTAAAGCAATAATTTTTTCATAAATTTCTTTCTCACTTTTTTCCAATTCCACCAATGGTTCCTGCTGGTCTTCAAAGCTTTTCTCAGCATCTACCACGTTTTCCATCGTTGAGTACATTTTATCCACGGTTGTCTCTTGCCAAAAACAACCTGATAATAATACTGAAACCATTAATAACAACGCTAAAAACCCTGTTTTCTTTATGTTCGACACTATGAATCCCCCTAATCTACATCATTTTTTACTATATCGATTGTTGCTTTTTTTTACAATAGCGATTAAACAGAATATGTGTCGAATCATTAAAGCTTTTCTTTGTATAATGCTCTTTTCTCAAATTTAGTTGCTTTTTAAGATGAAAACGCAGTGTTTAGGCTACGTTTAAACAGAAAACAGGAACATTTATGAGAAAAGAGCTTGTAAAATTTCATTCAAGCAACAAAATAGCTGTAACCTAGTTAAAATCGGGTTTTGGATTTTAACAACAATCTTTACGAAAACAACCCTGTATGATATTCGGCAATCATATTTAGGCAACGACCTATACACTTTATTTTACCTAACATAGATTATATTGAACAGCCAAGAAGTAATTTATTATAAAAAAGGGGGATTGCTTATGTTTGGTTACGGTTACGGACATGGATGTGGATGTCAACCTAGTGGCGGAGGCTTTGCTGGAGGATTTGCCCTCATTGTTGTCCTATTTATCCTATTAATTATTGTCGGAAGTGCATTCTGCTAATTGCCAATCGTTAACACATTGAAGAGGAGTGAAATACTCCTCTTTTTTTAACGGACATGGCAGTAATCAAGGTTTAGCAATCCCTAAGAGGGTAGGATTTATTTAAATACCAACTTCCGTTATACTCGAAAGCCAGGAAACGGTTGTACTTTTCTAGTTAACATTTATTCACTTGTTTGTTAGACTACTTACATAGTTCATATTACTTAAACTAGCAAAAAAAAAATGAACAACTGGAAATATAAACATGTATTGGAGGATTACTTAGATGCTAACCATGGAGGATATAATCAGGGACGGGCACCCCACATTACGAAAAGTGGCCGAAGAGGTTCCATTACCTGCTTCAGAAGAAGATCAACAGATACTAGCAAGTTTATTGGAATTTGTAAAAAATAGCCAAGACCCCGAGTTAGTCGAAAAATATAAACTTCGACCGGGAATCGGCCTTGCTGCCCCGCAAATAAATGTAGCAAAACGAATGATTGCCATTCATTCACGCGATGAAAAAGATAAACTATATAGTTATGCGCTTTTCAACCCAAAAATAGTGAGCCATTCTGTTGAACTAGCCTATTTATCATCAGGTGAAGGTTGTCTTTCTGTAGATGAAGCTTTCCCTGGATTTGTACCAAGGTACGCAAGGATTACTGTGAAAGCGACAGATATCACCGGAGAGGAAATTAAACTTCGGCTAAAAGGAATGGTTGCAATCGTATTTCAACATGAAATTGACCATCTCAATGGAATCATGTTTTACGACCATATCAACAAACATGAACCATTTTCTCGTCCAGAAAACTCAATCGAAATCGAAAGATAAAACCATACCCACTAAATATTATTTAGGTCAACTTAAGGTCTGACAACATACAATTTCGTCATGTGTCAGACCTTTACTTCTCAATCTTCCTCAGATAAACAAGCTATCTTTCCTTGCTTTACCTGCATCTACCTTTTTTACCCATGATAAATTCTTCAAGTTATCCATATAATAGTAAAATAGCACTGAAAAATGTCTACATATTTTAAAATCACCCTTTACTTTAAGTACGGAAGGTTTAAAATAAGAATTGAGGAGATGACCCACAATGTTGAAGAAGCTAAGGAAAAAGCTCTTAAAACAGTGGAAAGATTTACTTCGAAAGAAATCAATTGCCTAGTTTTTTAAGCCCTTCAAACTTGCGAAGGGCTTCTTCTTTATTGTACATTTATATTCAGAGAGTTTACATACCTTGGAAATGAATCCTATTCCTTCTCCCATATGAAAAATACGTTAATAATAGAAAAAACATGAAAAACACTGTAAACTTATATATAATATAAACTACGTGGCAAAATCTTAGACTATATCGGCTAAAGACCGCCACAAAATCCCATTAACCATGATATTTTAATACTTTAACGGAGTTAAAGTTCTAATTTATAAAAATGTTATTTTAGAATAAGGAGAGAGAATGTATGATATTTAAAGTATTTTATCAAGAATCAAATAAGCAAGTCCCTGTTCGTGAAAAAACAAAAACTCTTTATATTGAAGCTGATTTTGAAAAAACTGTCCGGAAATATTTAGCACAAAAACCTTTCAACATTGAACGTGTTGAACCAGTTCAAGGCGCATTCCTTGAATATGAACAAAAAAATGAAGATTTTAAAGTATTGGAGATTTGATAATTTATGAAATTCGTGAAGAATGATCAAACATCTGTATTTGCCCTAGGCGGTTTAGGGGAAATCGGAAAAAACACCTATGGTGTTCAATTTCAAGATGAAATAATATTGATTGATGCAGGTATCAAGTTTCCAGAAGACGAACTACTAGGAATAGACTATGTCATTCCGGATTATTCTTATATAGTAAAAAACGAAGAAAAAATTAAGGGTTTATTCATTACTCATGGTCACGAGGATCATATTGGTGGAATTCCTTATTTACTCCGTGAAGTCAATATCCCAATCTATGGTGGGAAGTTAGCATTGGGCTTGATTAAAAACAAGCTAGAAGAGCATGGACTATTGAGAACTGCCAAGCTTTACGAAATTAAAGAGGACGACATAATAAAATTCCGGAAAACTTCTGTTACCTTTTTTCGGACAACTCATAGTATCCCTGATTCATACGGGATTGTCGTAAAAACACCTCCTGGCCAAGTTGTTCATACTGGAGATTTCAAATTTGATTTTACCCCGGTTGGAGAGCCCGCTAATTTAACTAAAATGGCGGAAATCGGCAAAGAAGGAGTACTTTGTCTCCTTTCTGATAGTACGAACAGCGAAATACCTGATTTCACAATGTCTGAACGACGTGTTGGCGAGAGCATAAATGACATTTTCAGAAAAGTTGATGGTCGAATTATTTTCGCTACCTTTGCATCTAATATTCATCGTCTACAACAGGTTGTTGAAGCTGCAGTTTTAAATGGAAGAAAGGTTGCTGTATTCGGAAGAAGCATGGAAGCTGCAATTGGAATAGGGATTGATTTAGGTTATATTCGTGCACCTAAAGATACTTTTATTGAAGCACAACAAATTAATCGTCTTCCTTCTGATAAAGTTACAATTCTTTGTACCGGTAGCCAAGGGGAACCTATGGCTGCATTATCAAGAATTGCCAATGGGACCCACCGTCAAATTCAAATTCATCCTGGTGATACGGTCGTCTTTTCTTCATCTCCGATTCCAGGAAATACAATAAGCGTCAACAGAACCATCAATATGCTCTTTAAAGCTGGAGCCGATGTCATTCATGGTTCGTTAAGTAATGTTCATACATCTGGTCACGGTGGCCAAGAAGAACAAAAATTAATGTTACGCTTAATCCGACCAAAGTTTTTCATGCCAATTCATGGTGAATACCGGATGCAACGTATGCATCAAAAATTAGCTGAAGATTGTGGCGTTCCTTCGGAAAATTGTTTTATTATGGATAATGGCGATGTGCTTGCTTTAAGCGAAAACACTGCTCAAGTCGCTGGAAAAATCCCTTCAGGCTCTGTTTACATTGATGGAAGTGGTATTGGCGATATTGGAAATATTGTATTACGTGACAGACGAATTTTATCTGAAGAAGGTCTTGTTATCGTAGTCGTAAGTATCAATATGAAGGAATTTAAAATTGCTTCAGGACCTGATATTATCTCCAGAGGATTTGTGTACATGAGAGAATCCAGTGACCTTATTAACGATGCCCAGTTATTAATTACCAAGCATTTGAGTAAAGTAATGGAACGTAAAACAACACAATGGTCTGAAATTAAAAATGAGATTACCGATACATTATCACCTTTCCTTTACGAAAAAACTAAAAGACGTCCAATGATTTTACCAATCATAATGGAAGTATAATTGAACTAAACTAAAAGCGGCCCCTAGGGGCCGCTTTTAGTTTAGTTCATTAATTTTTTCTCGAATCGACTTATGTCTGTGTCTGCCCCAATTACGATTAGGATGTCTTTTTCGTAAATAATTTCATGTGCCTGCGGGGATACAATAATATTGGCACCTCTTTTTATGGCTACAATATTAATTCCATATTTTGCTCGAATATCTAAATCAATAATTGAATGCCCAGTTAATTTTCCGTTGGCAACAATCTCTACTATACTATGCTCATCAGAAAGCTCAAGATAATCAAGAACATTGTTTGAGGCAATATTATTAGCAATTCTTCTTCCCATATCTCGTTCTGGATGTACGACATGGTTTGCCCCAATTTTCCGCAACACCTTCTCGTGATAATCATCTTGGGCTTTCACAGTGATATCCTTAACGCCTAATTCTATTAAAATAAGCGTTGTTAAAATACTTGCTTTAACATCGTCACCAATGGCCACAATAACATGATCGAAATTTCTTATTCCTAGGCTTTTTAAAACATTCTCATCAGTTGAGTCCCCAACAACTGCATGCGAAGCAATCATCGAAAATTCATTCACTCGATCCTCGTCATTGTCAAGTGCCAATACTTCCATACCTTGCTCTGCCAATGCTCGACAAATACTTCCGCCAAATCGGCCTAGTCCTATTACTGCAAACTCTTTTTTCACGGAATTTTCCTCCAAGCATACGTTTGTAATCTCGTACCCATTTTAGCATACTTTGGAAAATATATTTCTAAATTTTTTTGAACTGTTTGGTGTAAAGATTTAATTAAAAAATCAATCTGGTTTTTTCTTGCGTTTAATGATGAGAACAATCACCGCCACCACTAAACTCACTAATAATAAAATTGGGAGGTTGCCAATAATAAAAATAATTGCTCCAGAGGAAGCAAGTAAAATATAGTTTATACTAGTTAAAAACTGTTTTTTTGTCTTTTCCCAAGTATTTAAATCGTTTTTCTCTAAGTCTGGAAGATTTACTTTATTTTCAACTAGGGTCAAAGTTACTGTTGAGAATTCAATTTGATCATCCAAAAATTTTATTCTTCCAGAGATTTGTTCTATTTGCTCTTGGACTGCGGCTAAATCAGATGAAATTTTTAATAGATCTTCAGTTGTCTCAGCCTTTTGCATAAACTCCAGCAAGCGCTTCTCAACGACCTTTTTGGCATTAAGTCTTGATTCAAGGTCTACGTACTCCTCAGACACATCTGACCCATTGACGCTCCTTTGATGGACTTTGACAGCATGCTCTTCTACTTCAGTTAAGAATACATTAAAATCCTTTTGGGGAATTCTCAGGGTGAGTGAAGCACGATGATTTTGATCACCTTGGCGGTATATATTTGATTCAACAATATAGCCGTTATATTTCTTTATCTTTTCTTCGATTAGTCTATTGGATTTGTTTATATCTTTCACTTCTAGATGCAAATCTGCCGTGTAAATAACCCTATTTTGTTTTGATGGTAATTGCTGTTTTTCTTTAGCTACTTCACGGTCCATATCAGTTGTTTGGGTACCTTCAGGACTCGTTACCATATCGGCACTCTGGCCACTGTTTCCTTCCATACTCTTTTCTTCTGATGAATTTCCGCTACATGCTGTTAACAATAGTACACCGCAAATAAAGAGCAATAGAAATCGAGTTATTTTCATCTTCACCAACTCCCTATCAAATTAATCTGTCAGTTTTAGGCGAGAGTACCCCTTCCTCAAGGAATGTGTAGGGCGAAGCCCAAT
>CALCRD010000493.1 GCA_937894355.1 uncultured Bacillus sp. | reverse complement strand
GCTCCCGCAGGAGTCTGCGTGCCCTCCACTCCAATCAACAGGTTGTTAAATATCAGCAATGGTCTTTAACACAGCTTAAATTAGTAAAGTTTCGGTTTGGCATAAAACTTGCATTTAAATTAATACCGTGATTGGTTTGTCATTAAAGGAGCTGAGATTCGTGAGGTTGCAGTCGTTTATTGAACAAGCAACTAGAAATCCCCAGAAGACTGTTGCCGTTGCAGCAGCTGAGCATTTAGAGGTAATCGATGCAGTTGTTGAAGCAGTTAAACTGAATTTGGCTAATTTCACGCTTTTTGGAAATAAGCAAGAAATTTTAAACATCATTAATGAACATTACCCTTGGTTATCTAAGCATGAAAATATTAGAATCATCCATGCTAATTCTAAGGACCATGCTGCAGAGAGCGCTGTGAAAAATGTGAAGCTGCATGAAGCAGATGTGTTAATGAAAGGGAATATTTCAACAACAACTCTTTTAAAAGCCGTATTAAATAAAGATCATGGACTTAGGAATGGGAATGTTTTATCACATGTTGCCGTGTTTGAAATACCAGGCTACGACCGGCTGAAGATTGTCACAGATGCTGCCATGAATATTGCACCGAATCTTGAGCAAAAAGTTGAAATTGTAAAAAATGCTGTCACTGTGGCGAAGTGGATCGGGATTGAGTATCCCAAAATAGCCATCCTTGCTGCAGTCGAACTTGTTAACCCTTCGATGCAAGCTACCCTCGATGGGGCTGCACTGGCACAAATGAACAAGCGTGGTCAAATTGCAGATTGTCTAATCGATGGTCCTATGGCTTTGGATAATGCCATATCTAAGTTTGCTGCCAAACAAAAGGGGCTAATTAGCGATGTTGCCGGGGTTGCCGATATTTTATTAGTTCCGACGATTGAAGTGGGCAATGTTTTATATAAATCGCTCGTATACTTTGCAAATGCTCGGGTTGGAGCGGTAATTGCTGGTGCTAAAGCACCTATTGTTCTTACCTCCAGAGCTGACAACGCAGATAGTAAACTTTTTTCTCTAGCACTGGCGTTATGTACGGGAAAATAAAACAACTATAGTAGGAGGATATCTGTTAATGGGTATTTTTGAAAATATGGAAATGGATGACTATGAACAAATCGTTTTTTGCCAAGATAAGCAATCTGGATTAAAAGCAATTATAGCCATTCATGATACAACCTTAGGACCTGCTTTGGGCGGAACAAGGATGTGGACATATGCTACAGAGGAAGCAGCGATAGAGGATGCGCTTAGATTAGCCAAAGGAATGACTTATAAAAATGCAGCGGCAGGTTTAAATTTGGGCGGTGGAAAAACAGTAATTATTGGCAATCCTCGTACGGATAAAAATGAGGAAATGTTCCGGGCATTTGGTCGCTATATTCAAGGCTTGAATGGAAGGTACATCACTGCAGAGGATGTTGGAACAACAGTTACTGATATGGACCTCATCCATGAGGAAACTAATTTTGTTACAGGTATTTCTCCTGAATTTGGTGCATCGGGAAATCCTTCACCTATGACAGCTTACGGTGTGTATCGCGGAATGAAAGCAGCTGCTAAAGAGGCCTTTGGTTCAGATTCATTGGCTGGGAAGGTTATTGCTGTTCAAGGAGTTGGAAACGTAGCTTATCATTTATGTCGTCATTTACATGAGGAAGGTGCACAATTAATTGTAACAGATATTCAAAAAGAGGCTGTTGAACGAGCAGTCGAAGAATACTCAGCAACAGCGGTTGAACCGAATGAAATTTACGGAGTTGATTGTGACATCTTTGCCCCGTGTGCACTGGGAGCAATTATTAATGATGATACCATTCCGCAATTAAAGGCAAAAGTGATTGCCGGTTCCGCCAATAATCAACTAAAGGAACCGCGGCATGGAGATACCATTCATGAACTAGGAATAGTATATGCACCAGATTATGTTATTAACGCGGGTGGGGTCATAAATGTTGCTGATGAATTGTATGGCTACAGTCGGAATCGCGCATTAAAAAGAGTGGAAACAATCTATAGTAATATTCAAAAAGTCCTAGCAATTTCTAAACGTGATAAAATCCCTACCTATTTAGCAGCTGACCGTATGGCTGAAGAACGAATAAAAAGAATGAGAAATTCCCGTAGTCAATTTTTGCAAAATAATCTTCATATATTAAATCGTCGTTAGAACATGTCTCTAAAAACCCTCCTTAAACGATACAATACCTTATCTTTCATAAACCTAGAAAATGAATACATGTTCAAAATTTAAGCAAATATTTCTCTTTTTGGGAGGTAACTATGTTGCACGAACATGAATTTCGAATCCTTGTCATCAACCCGGGATCGACATCTACAAAAATAGCCTTATTTGCTAATGAAATCTCTATTTTTGAAAAAACGATTCGTCATGATACCGAGTTCATTCAATCTTTTTTAGATATCTTTAGCCAATATGAATTCAGGAAAAAAATGATTCTTGAATCATTAGATTATGAGGGAATTAATATTTCAAAACTAGATGCTGTCTGTGGTCGTGGCGGGCTACTTCGTCCCATGGAAGGTGGAACGTACTCCATTAATGAATCGATGCTCGAGGACTTAAGGATTGGATTTGCCGGGCAACATGCTTCTAATTTAGGTGGAATTATTGCTTGCGAAATTGCCTCAGGATTAAATATTCCAGCGTTTATCGTTGACCCAGTTGTTGTCGATGAACTTGAAGCTGTTTCGAGGATTTCTGGTTTCCCCTACATTGAAAGAAAAAGTATATTTCATGCTCTCAATCAGAAAGCCGTTGCCAAGCGGTATGCAAAACAAGTAAACAAAAAATATGAAGAGCTTAATCTTATTGTCGCGCATATGGGCGGTGGAATAACAGTTGGAGTCCATAAGAATGGTAGGGTTATTGATGTCAATAACGGTCTCCACGGAGATGGACCGTTTAGTCCTGAGCGAGCAGGCGGAGTTCCGGTTGGTGATTTGGTAACGTTCATTTATTCTGGAAAATACAACCCAGTTGAAATGATAGAAAAGCTTGTTGGTCAAGGTGGCTTAGTTGGTTACCTTGGTACAAATGATGCGGTAAAGGTCGAGGCAATGATAAAAAAAGGGGACGAAAAGGCAGAGCTGATTTATTCGGCTATGGCCTATCAAGTGGCCAAAGAAATTGGAGCAGCCAGTGCTGTGCTGGCAGGAAAGGTAGATGCCATCATCTTTACCGGTGGACTATCTCATGGAAAAGGCTTTGTTGCTGAAATTACTGAACGGATAAACTGGATTGCCGATGTAATTGTCGAACCAGGTGAAAATGAACTATTAGCTTTGGCGGAAGGGGCATTTCGAGTTTTACGAGGGGATGAAGTGGCCAAAGTCTATCCGGGAAAAAGAGAATCCAATTTACAGTATCAATAGAGGAGGAAGGAAATTGGCTCAGGAATATGATTTAGTCATCCTTGGTGGTGGAACAGGAGGCTATGTAGCGGCGATTCGAGCATCACAACTAGGATTAAAAACGGCTATTGTTGAAAAAGCCAAGCTTGGAGGAACTTGCCTTCATTCCGGTTGCATTCCAAGTAAAGCATTGCTTAGAAGTGCCGAAGTTTTTGCCACGATGAAACGGAGCGCAGAGTTCGGAGTGACAGCGAATAATGTCAGTTTAGATTTTACTAAGGTTCAAGAAAGAAAGAATCGGATTGTTTC
>CALCRD010000492.1 GCA_937894355.1 uncultured Bacillus sp. | reverse complement strand
GTCGTTTTAAGCTAGTTATTTTGCACTATTTTTACAACAA
Organism: uncultured Bacillus sp.; assembly: GCA_937894355.1. Classification (GTDB taxonomy): domain Bacteria; phylum Bacillota; class Bacilli; order Bacillales; family Cytobacillaceae; genus Bacillus_BU. The sequence goes on along the minus strand of CALCRD010000492.1, from coordinate 3,660 downwards.
ATCCTAAATATATTTGCCAAATGTTCACATTTTTTATAATAGACTATATATTTTTCTGGACCCGTTCGGTATCGTAATAGATATAGGAAAGTATGACCAATCATGGAGTAGGGAGTGATTAAAGTGAACATGCTTACCGTTAAAGATTTACGCAAATCCTTTAAAGATTTTCAAGCCGTTAAAGGTGTTTCTTTTTCAGTGGAAAAGGGTGAGTCCTTTGGTTTACTTGGTCCGAACGGGGCTGGAAAATCAACAATCATCAATATGATTACAGGATTATATTCTCCAACATCAGGATTCATTACGGTAAAAGATATTGATGTCATCAAAAACGCAAAACAGGCCCAAAAATGGATTGGAGTGGTTCCGCAGGATATCGCTCTATACCAAGAAATGTCGGCAAAAGAAAATTTGAAATTTTGGGGAAGAATGTACGGACTGTCCGGTAAAGCACTTGATAAAAAGGTGGATGAAGTACTGGAATTGATTGGACTAACCGATCGGGCAAAAGGCAAAATCGACACTTTTTCAGGAGGTATGAAAAGGCGTGTTAATATTGGTGCAGCCATTTTGCATCAACCGGATTTGCTCATTATGGATGAGCCCACGGTCGGAATTGATCCGCAGTCAAGGCAACATATTTTAGATACGATAAAGAATTTAAATCAACAAGGGATGACAATTATTTATACAAGTCATTATATGGAAGAGGTTGAGTACCTTTGTGAACGAATTGGGATTATTGACCATGGTGAATTGATTACCTGCGGCACAATGCCTGAGCTCAGAGAATCAATTGGAGATCGCTCGCGGATTATTTTAACCATCGATAAGGACAATATATCTTCGGAAGAATTGATTAACCCTTTAACAAGCCTTTTTTTAGAAAAAGATATTACTGTTCAAGATAATAAGCTAACAGTTTTTCATAAAGAACCTCAGTTAATATTAAGTGATTTTATTCAGACTGTAACCAAATCTGGAGTGAAAGTTTCCTCGGTTGACATTGTTGAACCAAACCTTGAAAGTGTCTTTTTGCATTTAACTGGAAGAAGTCTTAGAGATTAGGAGGGATGATCATGAGTATTTGGTGGCTTACCTTAAAAGATTTATTACTCATTGGTCGTGATAAAAAGGCTATTTTAACCCTCATCATGATGCCTCTGTTATTAATTGCCATTTTGGGCGCCGCTTTTGGAGATATGTTTGAAGGAGAAGGGGACGTGCCCATCGAAAAGTTCACGCTCGGTGTAGTGAATCTAGATAATGGACCACTTGGAAAAGTCCTTTCAGATGAAGTTTTCGCAAAAGGTTTGGAAGAACAAATCCGGATTAAATATTTTAAGCAAGAAGAAATGAAAGTGCAAATTAAAGACCATAAAATATCAGTTGGGATCGTAATTGACGCCGATTTTTCATCAAGCTTAATGTCTGGTGATGAAACGCAGATTAAGCTTATTTCCGTCCCAAATCCTGGTATCAAATCAATGATTGTAAAAAGTGTAATTGAACAGTTTACCCAGACAATCGCAATTGAAACGGAAACCGCAAAGCTTGTGCAGCAAAAAGCGGGTCAAAACGGAAATAATCTAGGTGCAAATCAAGGAACTATTCCTGGAATGAAGCAACAAGAGGTAGAAAAACAGATTACCCATTCATCGTTTATAACAGAAAAAACAGTTAAACCCGATTCTGAACCTGTAGGAGCATTCCAATATTATGCAGCTGCAATGGGCGTAATGTTTTTATTAATGACCATAGTTGAAGGCGTTTCGGCAATGATTTTGGAAAAAGAACAAGAAGTATATAAACGGTTGCTTGTTTCAAATTTGAGCTATGCCAATTACCTGGCTGGTAAAATGCTCGGTCTGATTATTATTGGTTTAATTCAAGCTTTTGTTATTATTATCGGAACAAGGTTAATTTTTGGGGTTAGTTGGGGCGAATCTTGGGTCGGAGTTGTGATGATGACGTTTGCTTTTGTTATTAGTGCCTGTGGTTTGGGCGTATTAGTTGGGGCGTTTATCAAGAAGGAAAAAACCTTTAATGTGGCAGGGATTTTAGGTACACAAATTATGGCAGCATTAGGTGGAAGTATGGCTCCACTTTACATTTTCCCTGATTGGGCAGTTGTAGCAGCAAAATTTCTTCCAAATGGACTGGCATTGCAAACCTATATCGAATTGATGTCAGGTGCATCATTATCAGAAATTTGGCCAGAGGTGGCAGCCGTATTAGGACTGGGCATCGTCTTTTTCGCAATCGGATTAGTTCGCCTTGCTATTGAAAGGAGAGGTAGTTATGCGTAGAATCCTTGCCATTCAATGGTTTCATACAAAAGAATTTCTAAAATCACCTGCAGTTTGGGTATTAATGGTTGTTTTGCCGACTGTTTTTAGCTTTATTTTCGGAGGAATTGCGGTCAATTCGGTCAGTAATAAACCGCTGGTTAATATTGTCGTAAGTGAGGGGGCAGTTAATGCCCAAGTACTGAAGTTGTTAATGAAAAATGACCAATTTCAATGGGAAGAGGCCTCGGAGAAACAAGCAAAAGAAAATGTCTTGAATCAAGAGACAATCGCAGCAGTTGTTATTCCAAAAAATATTAGTGAAAGAATAACAGAAAATGAACCGTTGTTTGATGTTATTTTGCAAAGAAAGAGTGAACAATATTTGGGATTAGCACCATATTTAGAAGGAACAGGCCGGGTAATTGTAAATTCTTATCTAGCGGTAGGAAATACGGATGGAAAGACCTTTATATCCTTATTGAAAGCTGTAACTGCCAATGATGGAGTAAAAATAAATCAAGAGATTATTAAACAAAATGACGAATTAAAAGAAATCGTTAACTTGATGTTTATTGGATTTGCCATCATGTTTATGATGTTTGGCCTTTCTGGGGCAACATCAGCTATTTTGGATGAAAAACTGGGCGGAACTTGGTCACGCTTGTTGATTACTCCAGCAAATAAACTAGAAATTACTTTTGGATATTTAGGAACATACTTTTGCATGGGTTGGGTTCAGTTTGCCATATTGATGGCGGCGACTTCAATATTATTTGATACAAGCTGGGGAAACCTAACTTATTTAATACCATTTGCCTCGTTGGTCATTCTTTGTGTTGTAGGCTTTAGTCTCATGATAGCAGGGTTAGTAAAAACAAAACAACAAGCTATGGCATTAAGTGCTGTGTTAATTACTAGTACTTGTATGCTAGGTGGTGTGTATTGGTCGCTTGATATAGTACCGGAATTTATGCAAAAGATTGCTTTAGGCGTTCCTCAAAGTTGGGCAATGTCTGGCTTCGAAGAAATTATTAGCGGAAGTCTTAATCCGAAAACCCTATTGAAAGACATCTTAGCGTTGTTTGGCTTTACGGTTGTGTTTTTCTCGATTGGATTGAGATTAATTAAATATAATTAATAGAAATTTTTTTACGAGAAATTCTCCTTCTGAAAAAAATTCATTTTATCAATGTGATATATTTCACTTTTATGATTATTGAAGTGACATATAATACACTTAATGGTGATTGAATTGGATAATAGGAGGCGCAAAAATGGGATTTAATCGAGATTTTAATCGAGATCCGTTTATCGTCATTTGGGAATTAACCAGAGCCTGTCAATTAAAATGTTTGCATTGCCGTGCTGA